>JBCCAG010000009.1:0-17919 GCA_039814955.1 Cyanobacteria bacterium P01_A01_bin.135 | reverse complement strand
CACCATCGGTCACAGAGGCGATCGCTACCAAAATCTTGTTCAGCTCTAGCCCTTTGACGCAGAACCCATCCGCCCCGCTGGACAAAGCCGCGATGATCTCCTGCTCGGCGTTGTGGGAGGTGAGCATCAGTACCCTCACCCCAGGCCGCTGGGACTTGATTTGGTGGGTGGCAGCAATCCCATCTAACTCCGGTAGCCCGATGTCCATCACCACTAGATCCGGATCCAGCTCTAGGGCCGCCTCCACCCCAGAGTAGCCGTCCTCCGCTTCCCCCACTAGCTTTAGCTGCGGGTACCCTTCCAAAAGTCGCGCTAGCCCCAGCCGCATGACCGGGTCATCTTCCACAATTAAGACATGCAGCTCGGGGCATTGGAGGTTGATGGTATCGGGTTTGGGCATCGTCTCTCCTATGCCTAACTCAGCACCTGATGAGCCAGCTTCACAGTCATCGACCCTTTCCCCATTCCTGAGGTCACCCGACTGACCGTATCCGCCCCGCGAATCGGCAACAGCTCGTCGCTCAGCTTAGGGAAAGCGGCGCTGCATTCATCTCGGCTAATGAGGCTCTGCGTCATATCGTGGCTTCGTCAAATTCATGGGTCGCATGCGTCTCGACGCTACCACATCGTGCTCAGTAGTGGCCCATAAGAGGGGGGCGATTTGGTAGTCCGTAAAGCACGAGCGCTTCTGAAGTACCTCTAGGCCAGTGCTGTCGGTCTTCGTAAAGTAGACGTACGTTGCTCAAAGACGCGGTCCCAGTGGCGCTCTAGTGGTTGCTGCACTAAGGATGCACTAGACATAACCGCCCCCCGCCTGAAACACATGTCCCGTAATCCAGCGGCAGTCCTCACTAACCACAAAGGCAATGACGTCGGCAATATCCTCTGGTTGACCAATGCGGTTGAAGGGAGACTGGGCAGCCGCGGCATCGATGTCATCGCCTGATTCTGCGTATAGTTCGGTTTCCGTTGGCCCGGGCGACACTGTGTTGACTGTGATGCCGCGATCGCCCAGCTCCATCGACAGTACCTTGGCCATCGCTTCCACCGCCGCCTTACTGCCCACATATAGGCTAAATCCTGGCTGAGGCTGTACCGTCAAGCCACTAGAGGTATCTACAATGCGTCCGTTATTTTTCAGGCGCTTGGCCGCCTCCCGCATACAGAAGAAAGTGCCCTTGGCGTTGAGGCCAAACACCTTGTCAAAGTCAGCTTCGGTCATCTCCGCTAGCGGCCCGCCCGTGCCTCCGCCTGCAAAGTTAACCAAGATATCAGGCTGACCCAGCTGCTGCTCGGCTTGGTCAAACAGCCGCTTCACCTCAGCTTCTTTACTGACGTCGGCCTGCAGGGCAATCGCTTTACCGCCCGCGTCGGCAATCCGCTTCACCACTGTATTGGCCGCGTCTTCGCTGCCCGCGTAGTGCACGACAACGGCGGCACCGTCCTTGGCTAGGCGAGCGCAGGTAGCGGACCCGATGCCGCCTGAGCCGCCCGTGATAATTGCTACTTTTCCGCTCAACGTCATGGGATTTAGCTCCGTTTAGATTGAAGAAAAATTGAACATTGTTCGGCGACGCTCACCTGCAGGTTCGAGTGGTTCAGGGTTTTGACGATGGCTCATCAGAAATTCTCGGAAGTTGGGTGAAGTGGCTCAAAGACTCTAGCGAACCTGTTCCCTCAAGTGAGGCACGCTCGATCGCATCATGTATGCCTCGTCCGAAATTAACCAAGCGACATAATCGCCAATTTCGTCAGCCGTAATCCACTGGGGCTGAGCCTGCTCAGCAGAGTTGCGGGTATTGACCAGGCTATTGACCATTACCTCGTTAATACGGACAGGGCTGTCTTTCATTTCCTGCATCAACACCTTCGCCATCATCAACTGGGCGGCGGCTGGAATGCCCACTAAAGAATAGTTAGGAATGGTTGTCTCAGCTGCGCCTCCCCCTAAGAAGGTGTAACTGCTGCCCTGCTGCTGCGCTAGGAGGGGTAAAAAGGTGCGGGCGCAGACGAAGTGAGTCGTGAGATTGGTGAACAGGTACTTTTGCCAATCGTCCATAGAGACCTGGACCATCGGCAGCCCTGCGTCCCAGGTGCTGCCCAATGAGGCCACAACCGCATCGAGACGATCGCACTGGGCCGTGATCTGGTCGCGCAGCGTTTCAGCCTTTTCGAAATCCCCCAGACCGCCAACGATGCCAATCAGGCGATTGGTCTCGACCCCACTCAGCCGCGATCGCAGGGTGTCTAGCTTCTCCTGCTTGCGGGAGGTGGTGAATACGGTGGCGCCAGCGGCTAGGAGCGATCGCACAAGGCCCTCCCCGACGCTGCCTGCCCCGCCAGCAACAAACACAACCTTTCTATCTAGATTAGCCATATCTCTCCTAATTTAAATCTTGGTGTAAACTCATCACTCTGAGGTAGCTATAGCCTGCGATTTTATCCACCGCCCCAGCGACTATACTCTTGATAAAGTGCTCCAATTTTCTCACCTTCTGGTGTTTGCCAATCCTGCATAAGCTCTGCTGCAACGGAGACCCAGTTTGTCATTACGGCACCCGCTTGGGTCAATCGCATCATGGCTGCCTGTTCGACCAGGGCAGAGTCAGTTCCACAGGCCTCTACCACAACATAGGCTTCGTAATCGTTAATCAACAGGTCTAAAACGGTTTGCAGTGTGCAGTTATCAATGGAGATTCCCCCAATCACGACCTTGGGACGCTCCCACTGCTTTAACGTTTCGACGAACCTAGGGGCTCCCCAAGCACTAGGGGTATGACGTTCTACATGAACGCCTCGGTTCAGGTAGGGAGCAATTTCAGGAAAAAATTGACCTCGAAATCCGCCTTCGTCTCCCAAGACAATCGTCGGCAACTCAAAAATTTGGCCAATCTTAGCTAAAGCGACTGCGTTATTCACGAATGTGCCATGGTCAATAGTTTTGATTCCAGGTAAAAAGCCAGTCAAAAAGTCAACGAGTACAAGTACACAGTTGTCTCGGGTCAGTTTGACAAGATAAGGACTATTTGGATTTGACATAGGGGATGTTTGAACTCAATAATGTCCTAAGCATGGAAATAAATAAGTAAGGTTTAGC
Organism: Cyanobacteria bacterium P01_A01_bin.135; assembly: GCA_039814955.1. Taxonomy (GTDB): domain Bacteria; phylum Cyanobacteriota; class Cyanobacteriia; order CAKZMO01; family CAKZMO01; genus JBCCAG01. The sequence goes on along the minus strand of JBCCAG010000009.1, from coordinate 14,822 downwards.
TTCGATAAAAGTTTGCTTGGTCGAGGAGCTAGCAGCCACATATAGAGGGTTGCAGCAGCAGACTGGCAAGGGCGAACTCAAAATAGAAAAATAGGCACCCGCTCTAGTCCCAAGAAGCACTTTCACGATGCTGCGATCGCCGTCGCTTCAGACTCCAGCAGCGCTTCAAAAACCACACCGGGTCTTCTTCCAAAGCTTGACGCTCGCAGAGGTGGGAATATTGGAAGATGAACTTCTGATAGCTCGCTGTCCAGCACCGCTCTAGAAAAGCGTTATGAAGACAGCACTTAAGCTGCCGTACTCGATACAAGCGCCGGTATTTGAGCGGATTAAGTACAGCCGGACATCGCTTGTCCCAAAGCCGCTGGTTAAGATACTGCCACCACATTGAACGTGTCATAAGCTTCCTAATTCTGAGCGCGGAGCACCCGCTCGAACACCTCCTCCGTCAGCCACTGCACCCCAGACTTGATTTTGTAGCCCGGGAGGGGCAGCATGCTGAGGTAGGTGGCTTCCCGAATCAAATGCCCTGCGTGACCTTTAACTTCAAACTTGTCAAAAATTTCCGCTGCACTCTCCCCCACCCCGAGCTTGAGCAGCGTGCCCCGCAGCGAAACGCCGGCAGCCTGCGGCGGTTTACCCTCGATGAGGGCAATGATGTTGTCGGCAATCGCCTCGCCCTGCTGATAGGCTACCTGGGCCGTATTGGGCTGTGGGTTCTCCGGATCAAAGGCCCCGTCACCGCCGGCAAACACCTCGGGATACTCAGGGAGCTGCAGCGTCGGCAATACCTTGAGTCGCCCGCGGCGATCGCGGTTTTCGGAGGCAACCGCTAGGCCAGAGAGCAGGGGATTGGTACTGGTGCCAGCGGTCCACACCACCGTGGACGCCTCTAGAATATGGGGCTCACCGTCCTGTTCATAGGCCACTTCCCCCCCGCGGACCGCCGTCACCTTAGCCCCCAGTAGGATCTGCACCGAGCGCTGCTTCAGCGCCTCATTGGCCGTCGCTTTGAGGGTGTCGTTGCCCACACCTTTGAGAATTTCCTGGCCCCGCTGCAGCACCACAATCTTGATATCTGTCGCGCTGCCGCCGAGGGGCCCGTACCAGGTGGGCAGCAGATCCGCTAGGGTTGCGGCCAGCTCTACCCCCGACGGCCCTGCGCCGATGATGGCCACCGTCAGGTGCTTGCGCCGCTGCTCGGCGGTGGTTTGGCTGGCCACCTGTAGGGTTTTGCGCAGGTGCTGCCCCAAGACAATCACGTCTTGCCCATCGCGAAAGTCAAAGCTGTGCTCCTCTGCCCCCGGAACGCGGAAGTAGCCGGTGGTAGCCCCCAGGGCCAGCACCAGGTAGCGGTAGTGAAAGGCGAGCCCGGTTTCGGTGATTACTCGCCGCTGCTCGAGGTTCACGGCGTTGATGGTATCTAAAACAAATGAGATGTCCCGGCCCGCTAGCAGCTCGTCGAAGCGGGGCCAAATGATATCCACCTTATTTTCGCTGGTGAGTAGCTCGTAGAGCAGCGGCTTGAATACGAATCGCCAGTTGCGGTCGACTAGGATTCGAGGGCGATCGCAGGCCAGCCGCTGCAGGTGGAGGGCGGTGAACAGGCCTACGAACCCGCCGCCGAGAATGACAATATCGCGGTTCAGATCACGCATCAGTTTCAAACAGTTAGGGTTTACCAGCAGGCTGAGCGGCGGTCTCCCGCTCGCGGCCTGTATTCATAAGCTGGTTGCCAGGTGGCACACAGTCTTCATCATCTTCGCCGCGCGGCATCAGCTGAAACACAATTGGCTTAATGACCACATACAAAATCGGCACGATAAACAGGCTCAAGAAGGTTGCTACCAGCATGCCACCAAACACAGCTGTACCCAGGGATTGGCGGCTACCTGCTCCGGCCCCGCTGGCGATAGTTAGGGGGAAGATGCTGCTGAGCGTTGAGATGGCAGTCATGATAATGGGCCGCATTCGCTGCTTGGAAGCTTCCAGAGCCGCCTTGGCAAAAGAGACGCATTCCTCAGCGCGAATCTGGTTGGCAAACTCCACAATCAGGATCGCGTTCTTACTGGCCAAACCAATCAACATCACCAGACCAATCTGGCAGTAAACGTCGTTGGGCAGGCCCCGCACCGACTGAGCCATCAGTGCTCCCATTACCGCCAATGGCACCGACAGCATGATGATGGTGGGGTCAGCGAAGCTTTCGTACTGAGCTGAGAGCACCAGAAACACCAGTACCAAGCCAAAGCCGAAGATCAGTGGTGCTTGACCGCCCGAGCGCTTCTCCTCTAGGGAGGTGCCCGACCACTCATAGCCCAGGCTCGGGGGCAGGATTTCGTCTGAAATCTCCTCCATCGCGGCGATCGCCTCCCCGGAGCTGGCCCCCTCTGCCGGGGAGCCGGTGATCTCGATGGAGCGGAACAGGTTGTAGTGATTGATGGTCTGGGCACCAGTGGTGGGTATCGCTTTCACCAGGTTGCTCAGGGGAATCATCTCATCTAGGTCCGAGCGTACGTAAATCTGGTCGATGTCCTCCGGTTCGGCGCGGTACTCTGGGGCGGCCTGTAGGTAGACCCGGTAGGTGAGCCGCCCCAGATTAAAGTCGTTGACGTACTGGGAGCCAATGTAGCCTTGCAGAGCGGTGAATACCGCTGCGGGGGACACCTGCAGGGATTCAGCCCGCTCGCGGTCGACTTCGATGCGCAGCTTAGGGGAGCCGGCGGCGTAGGTGGTGAACACCTGCTGCAGGTCGGGGTGCTGGTTGGCCTGCCCGAGCAGCTCTTGCATGTAGCCGACAAACTGATCAATGTCCAAATTGCCCCGCCGATCCTCAAGTTGAAAGGTAAAGCCACCAAAATTGCCCAAGCCCTGAATTGGGGGTGGGTTAACTGGGGTAACAGTAGCGTCGGCGATGCCCCCTAGCTCTTGGCCGAGGTCGTTGATCATATCTAGGGCAGTGCGATCGCGATCGCCCCAGGGATTCAGTGTGGTGAAAATGATGCCCCGGTTGGCCGTGTTACCGCTGAAGCTGAAACCGCCAACGGCAAAGGTAGTGCGCGTTTCGGGCTGGGCCAGCAGTACCTCTTCAACCTGGGCCATTACATCGCTGGTGTAGTTGAGGGACACCCCCTCTGGCCCCTGGACGATGGTGATAAAGTAGCCCTGATCTTCGGCGGGCAAAAAGGCCGACGGGACGCTCTGATAGAGCCAGACGGTAGCGGCCAGCAGCACCACAAACAGTCCGATAATCCAATACTTAAGGCCAATCAACAGCCGCAGGGCAGACTCATAACGGTCTTCGACCCAACCTAGGCCCTGGTTGAACTTGCCAAAGGCTTTACCCACCCAGCCTTCTTTGGGCGGCGTGTTGCGACGCAGCAGCAGCCCGCAGAGCATGGGAGTCAGGGTCAGGGCGTTGAAGGTGGAAATGGCGATCGCAAAGGCGATGGTGAGGGCAAACTGCCGGTAGAGCGCCCCTGTAGTACCCGGAAAGAACGCCACCGGAATAAACACCGCCATCAGCACCAAAGATGTGGCAATCACCGCTCCAGTGAGCTCGCCCATAGCCACAATGGCGGCCCGCCGCGGCTTCAGGTCTTCTTGCTTGATTTTGGCGGCAATATCTTCCACCACCACAATGGCGTCATCCACCACCATGCCGGTTGCCAAAATCAAACCAAACAGGGTCAAGCTGTTAATGGAGAAGTCAAATACCTGCATGAAGGCAAAGGTCCCCACCAGGGACACGGGGATGGTAAGGGCCGGCACGATGGTTGTGCGCCAGTCCTGCAGGAAGATGAAGATCACCACCACCACCAGGCCGATGGCCTGAATCAGAGTCCACACCACTTCGGTGAGTGAGGCCTGCACATATTCCGTGGTGTCAAAGCCGATGCCGTAGGTCATTCCTGGGGGGAAGTCCTCAGAGAGCCGCTCCATTTCAGCTTTTACCGCCGACGCCACCTGCAACGCGTTACTGCCCGGAATCTGGTAGATACCGATGCCGACGCCGTCATTGCCGCCGTAGCGCAGGAAGGTGTTGTAGTCCTGGGCTCCCAGCTCCACCGTGCCTACATCCCGCACCTTAACCAAGGACCCTGACTCGTCAGTGGCAATCGTAATGTCCTCGAATTCAGAGACCGCCTCCAGGCGGCTCACCGCCTCTAGGTCCAGCTGAAACTGCTGGCCATCTTCAGAGGGCTGCTGCCCGAGGCGACCCGCTCCCACCTGCAGGTTTTGGTTGCGGATGGCGGTGGCCACATCTTCTGTGGTCAAGCCGCGGCTCGCCAGGCGATCGGGGTCGAGCCACAGACGCATGGCGTAGCGGCGCTCCCCAAGAATGCTGGCTTCTTCAACGCCATCTATGCGCTGCAGGGCATCTACCAGAAAGAGGTCGGCGTAGTTACTCAAGAAAATGCTGTCGTACTCTTCCGACTCCGAGAACAGGCCAATCCCCAGCAAAATGCTGTTGGAGCGTTTCGTGGTCGTGACCCCGGTGCGAGTCACCTCTTCAGGTAGGCGAGGCTCAGCGATGGAGGTGCGGTTTTGCACATCCACAGCGGCAATATCCTGGCTGCGTCCTGACTCAAAAGTGACCGTAATGGCGGAAACCCCATTATTGCTGCTGCTGGAGGACATATAGCGCATGCCCTGCACGCCGTTGATCTCTCGCTCTAGGATGGTGGTGACGTTCTCTTCTACTGTCTGAGCTGATGCGCCAATGTAGGTGGCCTGCACGTTCACCTGCTTGGGCGCAACGTCAGGAAATTGAGAGACGGCAAGGTTTGGGATGCTTACAGCCCCAATCAGGAAAATGATTAACGCTGTAACAATGGTAAAGACGGGTCGCTTAATAAAAAAGTCAGCCATGGTTTGGCAGCGCTCACTATATGTTCTCTTGGGTTACAGGTAAAGATTCGCTCTCGCCGGCCCAAGAGCGCTCACTCTAATTGCCTCTAATTGTCAGAATCTTCCCTGCCTTGGCTGTGACCACCTTCCACATCGCCGCTTTCCGTAATGGCAGCGCCATCGGATAAATTCAAGATTCCAGATACGACGAGCTCCTCGCCTGCTTCAAGGCCGCTGAGCACCTGGTATTGGTTATCTTGAATGTCTCCTAGCTCAACCTGGCGCTGCTTTGCGACTAGGGCTGGTGGTTCACCTTGGGATTGGTCACCAGACTGGCCAGCGCTCTGGTCGTTTTGGCGACCTTCTGCTTCCTGGCCTGACTCTCCCCCATCGGGCGATCCCTCTACCTCGTCACCTGGAACTGCGACAAACACGAAAGTGTTGCCACCGATGCGAGAGATGGCATCGGTGGGAATCAAGATGCCTGATGACTCGGACCAGATGATGCGGGCGCGGACCCGCTGGGCATCCTGAAGCTGCCCGCCGGGATTATCGAAGCTGGCTTCTGCCTGAACAAGCTGGCTATTTTCGCGCGCACGGGGGGCCACGAAGCTGAGGTTGCCTGTCGTCACCACTTGGTCTTCTTGTGTTCCCAATAATTCCACCGGCAGGCCCAGTCGCAGCTCGCTCCGACGCTCTACCGGGATAGCCATCTCAAGGTCTAGAGTGCCGTTCTGCACGATGGTGGTTAATGGCGTGTCGGTGGTGACGTAATCCCCCAGTTTCATCGACATCTCGCCAACTTGACCATCAATAGGAGCTACTACCAGTGTGTCTTCCAAATCTTCCTGGATGGCTGCGGCGTCCGCCTCAGCCGCGCTGATATCGGCGTCCGCTTGGGCAAGCAGCGCCCGTGCAGCACTGATACGCCGAGCGGCGGCTCTGAGATCCGCCTCCGCCGAGACAAAGTTTCGCCGAGTTATGTCGAGCTCCTGCTCCGCGAGTGCCCCCGCTTCCACCAGAGCGCGATCGCGATCAATTTCTTCCCGCTGCAGTGCTACTTCCGCCTCAGCGCTAATCTGGTCGGCCTGGGCTACCTCTAGTTCTGCCAAAGCATTGGCCCTAGCCGCTTCCGCAGAGCGCACTTGGGCAATCGCGCTTCGGTACTCGGCCTCAGAACGATCAGGGCTGAGTTGGGCAATGGGGTCTCCGGCGGAGACTTCCTCACCTGAGGAAACAAAAATCTGAGTAACCCGTCCCTGGGTCTCCGCCAGCAGGACAATACCCTCCTGCGCTTCGAGCTGGCCGACAAATCGCGAGCTATCTTCCACAGTGGTCGGCTCCACTGGCTGCAGCTCCACTGATACGGCTTGAGGGGCTACCTGCGCTTCGGAGGGCTCTTCTCTCAGAAGCTGCCACAAAAGAAACCCGCCACCAGCGACTAAAAGTGGCGCTAACCACCACCAGTAAGACGATTTCCAGCGCAAGCCTCTATCCTCGGAAGCCGCAGAACTGACATCAGGCTGGAGCCCTTGTTGTCGATCGCTTGTGGGAGATTGAGCCATAACAATAAAAAGAAAAAGGTACATTCGAAGACGAGGCCGTGTGATGATTCAGCCCGCCTGATGAATAGTGGTGAATGTCTGGGGTCTGGCGCCACACTCCGCTCAGGCTATCACTGGCGCTTTTGCTGATTCTTACTAATTCTTGCTCTTCTTTTGCCAATTCTTATGATTCATCTCAAGATCAGCCTTTCGGTATAAATAGATGCCCTGGTGCGCCGGGGGACTGTCCACAGCGCTGTTCCCCCGGCGCAGAAAGCTTTGCGATGAGAGCTTACACCCGAGCAATGCCGCGCTGAATGGCAATGACGATGGCCTGAACGCGATCGCGCGCATCTAGCTTACTGAGGATGTTGCTGACGTGGAAGCGGACGGTACTTTCGCTAATGGTGAGATCAGCGCTGATTTCGAGGTTGTTTTTGCCCTTGGCCATCAGCTGCAGCACTTCCCGTTCGCGAGCGCTGAGCGGGTTGAGGCCCATGCGCTCGGCCAGCTGCGCCCCAACAGGGGGGGGAATATATTTTTGACCGGCATGGACCTTACGTACGGCGTCGACCAAATCGGCCATTTTTGTATCTTTGAGGATATAGCCTCTTGCCCCAGCTTTAAGGCCAGAAAAAATGTCTTCGTCGGTGTTGTAGGTGGTGAGGATGGCAATGCGTGCGTCGGGGAAGTCTTCCAAAATAGCGGTAATAGCTCCGACAGCGCCCATCTCAGGCATCCGCAGATCCATTAGGGTTACATCAGGCTGGTGCTCGCGGAAGCGCTGGATGGCCTCAAGGCCGGTTTTAGCCTCGGCGATAATTTCCATGCCGTCAGTGAGATTGACCATCTGCGCTAGGCCACTGCGGACAACGGGGTGATCGTCGGCGATCAGGACGCGAATTGGGGAAGGAGTCACTGGGTCACCTCGACAATAACTTCAGTGCCCTCTCCAGGTTGGGTATATATGCGGAGCTCGCCGCCAATTTGGTTAGCCCGCTCAGACATACTAACGAGGCCAAAGCCCCCAGTCTGATGCTGGGGCAAAAACCCGCAGCCGTTATCGCGAATGCTCAGATGGAGGCAACTCGCATTGCAGATCAGCGTGATCCAAAGGTGGTTTGCCTGAGCATGTTTAAGGGCGTTGGTGATGGCTTCTTGAGCGATACGCACCAGGTGCTTACTGGCAAAGTGAGACAGGGTATGGGGCTCGCCATCAAGGAAGACCTCGGTTTGTATGTCGCTGCCGTTGGTGAGCTTATCGACGATAGCCGGGATGTCCTGAGTTAAGTTGCCCTGAGCTTCGTTGGCCGGGTAGATGGCCCAGACAGAGCGCCGCGCTTCGGCTAGTCCGGTTTTGGCGAGGTTGCCGATGCGGTCGAGAACGGTGGTGAGGGGAGCCGCATCAGTGACAGAGTGCTGCTCGACCAGGTATTGGGCTAGTTCAAGCTGGACGGTGATGCCGGTGAAGGTTTGGGCCAAGGTATCGTGGATCTCCTGAGCAATGCGGGTGCGCTCGCGAATTAACGCCGTTTCAGTCTGCAGACGCTCTTCAGCAAGGGCTTCTTGCGCTTGCCGTAGAGCGGTGATGTTACTGCTAACCCCCCAGCCTCGAACCACGCAGCCCTGTTCTACAGTGGTGAATAGGTTGTTGAGCCAGTAGCGTTTTTGACCGTTAGCATCCGTATCTTCTGACTCAGCGTTTGTGATTTGCCAGCCGTTTTCGATCATTCGACGTACAAGGGATCGATGTCCATCTGAGTCTGGCGAACGGATAACCGTCAGTGGACGTCCAATCATCTCTGAGCGGCTTAAGCCTAATTCCCGCTCGCAGGCAGGGTTGACATCAGTTAGGCGAGACGCACTATAGATGTGGTTGAGCTGTTCCTCGACGGGTAAGTCGAGGGGAATCGGTGGCTCAAACGCCAAGAAGCAGATGTTATCATAACTGGCTTCAAACAGTTCTCGAAAGCGCTTTTCGGAAGCGGCGAGGCAGTCGAGGGTGCGCTGCAGCTCGATATTGAGCTGAGCGAGCTCTTGCGATCGCGCCTGCTCCGCCGCTAGACTCATCTCCTGGCTGCGGAGCTGTGCGAGGCGAAGTCTTTCGTGCTTAATCGCGCTACCGATACAGGCTGCCGCCGTTTTTAACACCGCTAGCTCTGCCGGGGCGCGGCGCTTGGCTTCGCGGCAATCATCAATCCCTAGTGCACCCCACCACTGCCCTTCAACAAAAATGGGGACGGCATGGAGTACCTTCACGCCAAGGGCAGCCTGCAGGCTGCGAAAGGGTTCAGGCATTTCCTCCAGTAGATAGCTAATGCTTTGGCCAGCTAAAAACGGCTCAAGCCAAGCTTCAATCCCTCCAGAGTTACCCTGGCTGTAACCGGGGTATGAGCTCTGGGAAACGGCGTAGTCTGAACGCCACTCATACAGACATTGCCAGCCCACTGAGGATAAGTTTGCGGACTCATCAAAAGGCTCAGCCTCAATGATCGCGATACGGTCGGTCCCTAAGCCCTCACCAATGATTCGCAGAGCGGTGTTGACGGCAGCATCTAAGTTCTCATTGGTTAGCAGGGCGTTGGCTGCTGTTGCGGTGGCCTCCAAGATGCGATCGCGGCTGCTCAATCGATGGTTGTGCACCTCCAGATCAACAGCGCGTTGTTGAGCCACTTGTTCTCGCTCTTGCTGAATTTGCTTGAATTCAGTGATATCAGTACACATCCCCCAACCGCCCCAGAGATAGCCATCTCTGACATCGCCTACGATGTTGCTGAGGAAGTAGCGCCTTTGTGTGTCTATCTTAGGCCCGGCTGATTCAGCATTGCGAATTTGGTAGCCGTTGCGGATGAGCGCCACATAGCTGTCTGAATTTAGACAGCAAGGCGGATCGAATTCCCTTAATCTTTTACCCACAACATCGGCGGCACTCTGGTATCCAAACTGGTCAAGAAGCGTCGTATTGACCTCGCTAATCCAGCAATTCTGATAAAGGAGCCTTACCTGCTCCTCAACCGGCAGTGAGATATCAATGGGTGGATCAATCTCATAGCGGGAGATACACTCATTGCTTAGCTCAAACAGAGTGCGATAGCGCCGCTCCGACTGGCGCAGGCGCTGATTTTCGGCCTCCAGCTCAGCAATGCGCATCTGGAGGGATTGGGGGAGAGCAGTGAAGGGGTCTTGAGGTGCCACAGCGCGACCTATAGCTATACACAAGGTGGTTCGACTCATTTTACGGCAACCTAGCCTTACAATCCTGAGTAGATTTTGGGTCCTTGTGTAGCTGATAGATTTGACCGGGATCTTGATCTAGGGCTGAGCCATCTAGCCCACCAGCTTAGGTTCCGGTCATGAAGCTGGCGCAATGCAGATGATATTTACATAAACTCACTATGCACTATGACTAAAAGGTCGTAGTGAGCTTGTCCCACGACAACAGCGTTTGAAATAGCTGACTATGACCTCGCTCCCTCACCCCATTTCTAATGTTTCTTCGATTCGTGAAGTGGCTCATATGAAAGGTTGGTCAGGGGACGGCGCTATTTATCTAGAGACGCAGAGCGTTGAGCACGTCTTTCAGCCACCAGATAATATTAGGGTATGCGCGCTGGCAGAGCACACCCTAGCGTTTGTGAAGAATGCAGGCGCTCGGCGCGTTGGCCAGTTTGCAGGTCAACGGTACGAGGGTGCTTATGAGGCCAATCACTTCTTCCTGCTGCCGGCTGGCACTCCTGCTGCCATCGCCTGGGAAGGTCGAAATGAAGCTATCTTAGTTAGCATCGCGCCTGAAGCCTTCTGGCGAGTCGCTGAGCAAGCAGAATGCATCAACGCGACGAGTCTTCGAATTAAGCCGATTGTTCATCGCCGGGATCATCAGCTCACTCGCTTGGTCCATAGCATACTGCATGAAATTCAGACTAGCGATGGGCTGGGTAGTCGCCTTTGGAGCGAGTCGTTGTTGACGACCTTAAACATTCATTTGTTGCGGCACTATTGTACCCATTGTAACCAGGTCAAGCCGCGTAAGAGGGGCCTAGCCCCCTGTAAACTGCGCGGCGTACTCTACTACATCAACACCAACCTCGCCGACAAAGACCTCAGCCTAGCCGCCTTGTCCAATACTGCTGGACTCAGCCTCAGCTACTTCTGCCATCAATTCAAACGGTCCACCGGCTTCACCCCATATCAGTACATCATTCGCCGGCGCATCGAAAGGGCAAAGCGGTTGCTTAAGCAGGGGGAATTGCCTATTGCTGTAATAGCCTTGGAGTGTGGTTTCTCTAACCAATCCCATTTCTACGGTGCCTTTTGTCGGATAGTCGGTACGACTCCAAAGCGCTATCGGCATGGGGGGAAGGACTGAAATGCTAAACTAGCCACATCTTCGTTATCTGCTGTCACAACCAGTAGCGCTGCTCTCAGCCCTTCGTGAAAATAGCTCAGATGGGTGTAGTGGTGTAGGACTACGCTTTTGCTCACGCCATAGGGAGCCTAGCTGGGGTCCGTTACAGAATCCGTAACCACCTGACAACCGACCCTGCGACTGAATAAGAATATCGCAAGGTTGGCCTTATTCATAATCAATAGGTTTAAAGGAGAGTGCCACTCAAGTTTCATCTGGCACTAGAGGCTGTGCTCCGCTCTTAGCACAAAGCTGAATCAGATGGGCTACGACGCCTGTCCACCCCGTCTGATGGGATGCCCCCAGCCCCGCACCATTCTCACCGTGAAAGTATTCATGGAAGAAGACATAGTCACGCCAGTGGGGGTCGTGCTGAAATTTTTCCATGCCGCCGAATACTGGTCGCCGGCCCGACGCATCCCGCAGAAAAATTCCCATCATCCGCTGAGAAATTTCAGCGGTCACCTCCTGCAGGCTCCTGTAGTTCCCCGACCCTGTGGGAAGTTCGACCTGAAAGTCGTCTCCCAGGTACTCATGAAAAATTTGCAGGGCCTCCAGCAGCAGATAGTTGATGGGGAACCAAATCGGACCGCGCCAGTTGGAGTTGCCGCCAAACATACCCGAGGTCGATTCAGCGGGCTCGTAGTTAACCCGGTACTCCTGCCCGTCTACGGTCATTACAAACGGCTGCTGGTGATGGTACTTAGATACCGAGCGAATGCCGTGGGGGCTTAGGAATTCATCTTCGTCGAGCAGGTATGACAAAAGGCGCTGTAGCTTATTCGGCTGGTTGTCATCTCTAGCGGTGGCGTAGCACAGGGCTAGCAGCCGCCTTGCCCCAACTCCCTCCGTGACCATGCAGGCGACGTTCTGCTTCAGGTCAGAGCGGTGGTCGATGAACCACTCCAATCGCTTTTTAAAGCCGGGCAGCTTTTCAATGGTCTCGGGCTCTAGGTAGGTTACCCCCAGCAGCGGAATTAATCCGACTAGCGATCGCACCTTGAGCGGGTAGCGGTTGCCGTCGGGGAAGTTGATGGCGTCGTAGTAAAAGCTGTCTTTCTCATCCCAGAGGGAAATATCACCGATGCGGTTCATGGCATTGGCGATGTAGAGGAAGTGCTCAAAGAATTTGCTGGCGGTGTCTTCGTAGGGGGGGCGATCGATGGCCAGTTCCAGAGCAATGCGCAGCATCCCCAGGCAGTACATGCCCATCCAGCTGGTGGCGTCAGCCTGCTCTAAGGTGCCGCTAGTGGGCAGCTCTGAGGAGCGATCGAAGATACCAATGTTATCTAGCCCCAGGAAGCCCCCTTCAAACACGTTTTTGCCGGCGGCATCTTTCCGGTTCACCCACCAGGTAAAGTTGAGCAGCAGCTTTTGAAAAATGCGCTCCAGAAAGTCCTTGTCCTGACGGCCCCAGTACTCCTGCTCCAGCTTGTAGATTTGCCAGGCGGCCCAGGCCTCGACCGGCGGGTTCACATCGCTGGAGGCCCATTCGTAAGCGGGCATCTGCCCGTTGGGGTGCATATACCACTCGCGGGTTAGGCGCGACAGCTGTAGCTTGGCGTAGTCCGAGTCCAGAATCGCTAAGGGAACTAGATGGAAGGCCAGGTCCCAGGCGGCACACCATGGATACTCCCACTTGTCCGGCATGGAGATCACATCGTCGTTGAATAGATGTCGCCATTGCGAATTCCTGCCGGTTTTCCGCGATTTCGGAGGCGGAATTCGCCCAGCGTCGCCTTCAAGCCAGTCCTCCACCACGTAATAGTAAAACTGCTTATTCCACAGCATTCCGGCAAAGGCCTGCCGCTGAACATTACGCTGATCTGCCGAGATGTCTTGCGGCGTAAGGTGATGGTAAAACTCATCGGCCTCCTGTTGTCGCTGGGAGAATACCTGATCAAACTCGGGGCCAAAGGGAGCTGCGAGGGTGTGAGAATCGCACAGGCGCAGCAGGACGGTGCGGCTCTCCTTGGGCGGTACTGAGAGCTGATAGTGCACTGAACATTTGGTTCCGGTGCGCTCTGGATTGATGGCGGCTTCCTTTCCTTCAACGACGTGGCTATTTATGCCGTCTTTGACGTAGGGAGAGGCGTTCTCTTGGCCAAACAGCAGCGCCGAATTGGTCTCGTTCTCGGTGAATAGCAGCTCCTGGGCCTGGTGGCAATACAGCCACCTTGAGCCTAAGGTTTGGTGGGCGGCCTCAATGACGCTATGGTCTTCCTTTTGGATGTGGACCTTGAGCTGCGGCTTCTCGCCATCCTCACGCCAAGACCAGGTATTGCGGAACAGCAGCGTGGGCAGGATGTGCAGCGGCTTCTCCGCGTCGCCGCGGTTGTGGGCCGTTACCCGAATTAAGATATCCTCAGCGGCGCTCTTGGCGTACTCAATAAAGATGTCGAAGTAGCGGTCCTCGTCGAAGATACCGGTGTCCAGCAGCTCAAACTCTGGGTCCTCGAAGCCCCGGCGCTGATTCTCTTCCACCAGCTGCCGGTAGGGGTACTCGCTCTGGGGGTACTTGTACAAGTACTTCATGTAGGCATGGGTGGGCGTATTGTCCAGATAGAAGTAGTACTCCTTGACGTCCTCCCCGTGGTTGCCTTGGCTGCCCGTCAGCCCAAACATCTTCTCCTTAACGATGGGGTCCGCCTCATTCCAAAATGCCAGGGTGAAGCAGAGGCGCTGGTGATTGTCGCAAATGCCGGCGATGCCATCTTCCCCCCAGCGATACGCCCGCGACAGTGAGTCGGCATGGGAGAAGTAGTCCCAAGCTGACCCGTCTTCGCTGTAGTCTTCCCGGACGGTGCCCCACTGACGCTCGCTCACGTATGGCCCCCAGCGGGTCCAGTAGGCCGTGCGATCGCGGTTCTCCTGTAATCGTTGTGTTTCTGCGGACATGGCTTGGGTGAGGTTACTGCTCCTGATAGTTCCACAGCAGGCCGCCGTCGACGTAGAACGTGGAGCCGGTGATATACTTGGCTTCGTCAGATGCTAAAAACGCCACCAGCCCCGCTACGTCTTCCGGCTCCCCCATACGTCCCAAGGGAATGTTCTGGGTCACCTTTTGGAGCTGCTTGGGGTTGTTGAGCAAGTTTTTGTTGATAGGGGTAGCGATCGCTCCTGGCGCCACGTTGTTGATGGTAATTCCCAGCGGCCCCAGCTCCACCGCCAGGTTGCGGGTAATCATCTTCACGCCGCCTTTGCTAGCGCAGTAGGCGGTGAAGTGGGGAAAGGGCAGCTCTTCGTGCACCGAGCTGATATTGATGATTCGGCCTGGGTTGCTGGTGGCCCGAAAGTGCTTGACCACGGCCTGGGTAGCGAAGAAGACCGCTTTCAGGTTTACATCTAGCACCAGGTCGTAGTCTTTTTCGGTGACCTCCCAAAAGTCGGCGCGCTTTTCTAGCCCGGCGTTGTTCACTAAAATATCCACTTTGCCAAAGTGGTCGATGCTCTGCTGAACCAGGCTGTTAATCTGGTCCACCTTGCCTAAGTCGGCTTTGACAATCAGCGCCTCGGAGCCAATCTTCTCGACGTTCGTTTTGACTTTTTCCAGCCTCTTCAACGGATGAGCGGTAGTTGATGACGATTTTGGCCCCTTCTTGAGCCAAGCGATCGCATAGGCTCTGACCAATGCCGCCGTTGCCGCCGGTAACGATCACGACTTTTTCTTTGAGTTTCATGGCGTTTGTCTGGCTACGTCTTCCCCTAGCTCACCGGGGTCGTAGTCGAATGGCTCTAGCGCCCCGCCTTTCTCCTTACAGGCATAGCCTTTAATCATGGTGGTTATCCTACAATTGATGGTGAAAAGTTTACTGGTAACGGCCTTGCTCCCACACTAGACTAAGGCATAGGTTTGGCCCTCGAAATTTGGCTAGGCCCCCTGCCACAGCCCCAGGCGGATACGGCCCCCATCCACCAGCAGGTCTTCGCCAGTGATGTAGCCTGCGTCATCGCTGGCTAAAAACATCACGGCTTTGGCCACATCTTCTGGTTGTCCCAGCCGCTGCATGGGAATCTCGCTT
>JBCCAG010000624.1:0-2992 GCA_039814955.1 Cyanobacteria bacterium P01_A01_bin.135 | reverse complement strand
GTCGGCCAGGGTGGATTTGCCGTGGTCGATATGGGCAATGATGGAGAAATTGCGAATCCGAGAGACAGGGATGTCGGTCATAGGGGTACGGAGCTTTTAGAAGGTTGTCTGCAAAGACGGCCGATGGCGCTACATCACGATAGAAGTGGGGTTAACTTATTGTAATGCCTACGATTCGCTGGCGTGCAAATGCCGCCGTAACATCGCACTAGGGGCGATGGCCCCTAGTGCGATCGCCTCAGTTATTCAATTGACTGGCCGAATGGGCTTAAATGGACAAATAGGGGGATTGCCATTGGTGAACCTTTTTGACATCCACTTTAGACATGCACGATGAGTAACTCTGTTAACCCTGCGGACACCAGCCGTACCGCCGCTGGTCGTGAACTTGACAATCGTAGCGATGCCGAAAAGGTAGCGCTCTCGGTGCAGCTCGATCCAGACCTGCTACGACAGGTGAACTACCTAACCGATAACCCCAGTAAGGTAATCGAGGTTGCCCTGCGGCAGTGGCTACGGGGCGGGGCTCGCCGCGACGACGATTTAACCCGTAATCTAGAGAGAAACCCTCCGGTGCCGGCCCGGGGCGAATGGAATGACTAAGGAGGCGATGTTGACCCCCTCTTCGGTTGACTCGCTCCTCTACGACCTCAAATGACTCGCCTGTGCAAGGTTGAGGTGGGTCGTCTTCCCAGATGAGGGTTATTATGAACGGAGCTAAGTAGGGTGCTCTTGTGTTAGTAGATTACGTCATTTAGGCGGTTGGATCGGATCCACAGCCGCCCCAGTTTTATTAACTGGTTGGTTAACTAGCTGTCAGCGTACCTTTTGCAAACTCAACATGACGACGTCGAGTCACTTACCCCGCTCTTCAGCCCTGCCGGTTGAAACCCTCAGCCACAGTGCCCCGCCGTCTGGGCTGGACCTGGTGTGCATTCAAGATGAGGCAGGTTGCTGCCTCTCCTTTTCTTGGCGTGATGCTGACCGCTACCGCGTCGCGCCCCAGACTATGCTGGGGCCTTTAGAGAACGCGGCCCTGCAGCCGGTGGATGTGCCTCTCTACCTGCAGTATCTCCGCTGCGCGCTTGAGGGGCTCAATCCAGTGGAAATCGACTATCCGTTTCAGGCCCCTGACCAGCATGTGCTGCTGAGCCTCACTATCAGCCCGCTGCTGCCGGTGACGCCCCAACTGCGGCGCGTGGTGGTGACCGGTAGCCTGCGGCGCGTGATTTCTGAGCAAGAGGCGATCGCTATCCTCCGCCACCTTACCCATCCGGTGCACCGCGAGTGCGACCGAGATTACCAGACCCAGCTCGTGCAGGCGGCCTGGGACATTCGCCGTACCTTGGACATTGAGACGGTGTGGCAAAAGACTGCCGATGGTCTGGGCACAGCCTTTGATGCAGTTCGTTGCCTCATTTACTCCTATCAGCCTGGCTCCACCTCTCTAGAGGCGGCGGCTGAATATCACGACCCCGCTCTCACGCCGCTGCGGCATCAGTCGCTTCAGCTATCAGAGGAACCCGCCCTGCAGGAGGCGATTGCTAGTCTCAGCCCTACCCTCTACATCCACCAGAGCAGCGACTGCAGCACAGAGGGCTGCCGGGCGATCGCCATCCCTACGGTTTACCAAGAGGAGGCAAACGGTCTGATTGTGGTTTTGCGAGCTAGCCACGCCCAGTCCCTGAAGCCCCAGGACCTGACCTTTTTAGAAGAATTTGTGCGGCAAATTGGCACCGGCATTGCCCATGCCACCCTATTTGCGGAGAGCCGTGATTTGGCGATGGACCTGCTGCAGGCCAATGAGCAGTTGCTCAAAAAGCATGACGAGTTGGAAGAAGCCCACCAGCAGGCCCAAAAGGCCTCTCGCCTCAAGAGCGAATTTTTGGCCAACACCTCTCACGAGCTGCGCACCCCCCTGAACGGCATGATCGGCTTTTTAAAGCTGGTGCTGGACGGCATGGCGGATGGCCCGGAAGAGCAGCAGGAGTTCATTTCAGAGGCCCACCGCTCGGCGGTACATCTGCTCGATGTCATCAACGACATTTTGGATATTGCCCGCATAGAGGCCGGCAAGATGCAGATTGAGATGAACCCGGTGACCCTGGACGAGCTGCTCACCGACGTAGAGAACTTCACCCGCACCCAAGCAGAGCAAAAAGACCTGCGCTACGAAATTCTCACCCCGGCCACCCGCGATCGCATTGTGCTGTACGGCAACTACCAGCGGCTCTTGCAGGTGCTGCTCAACCTAGTGGGTAACGCCATCAAGTTCACCCACGACGGGGGGATTACGATCTCGGCAGATGTAGAAGACGGCCAGCAGGATACTGGTCACCCCAGGATGGTAAAGCTGGGCGTCGCCGACACGGGAATTGGCGTCTCTCTCGAAGATCAAGACAAGCTATTCCAGTCCTTTAGCCAGGTGGACGGCTCCCGGACCCGGCGGTTTGGGGGATCTGGATTGGGCCTGGTGATTTCTCAAAAGCTGGTGGAGGCCATGGGGGGCGTGGTCAACTTCTTCAGCATGGGGGAGGGCCTCGGGTCTACCGTTACCTTTACGGTGCCGCTGTACCAAGAGCCCGTGATGGTGGACGCGCCCGAGTAGGAGCAGCGCTGCTAGCGCTGAGTGACAATCAGCCACGCCGCCAGCGCTGAGTGGTGATTGGCCGTACCGGCGCAAACTAAACCAGACTAAGATGGATGGCGTCACACTCTGTCGTCCTTTACTTTGAGGTTGAAAGTGCGTCAGCTCCGCCGCCGGTACTGGAAATATTTGTTTGCTGGGGTTGCTGCCCTGCTGCTTTGGAGCTACGCCCCTGCGATCGCCCAGACAGATTCACCAGAAGCTGCACCCGATTCCAGGCCTGCGCTGCCGCTAGCCCCCAACGTTGAGCGCATTGTCCCCGTTCTCCCCCCTGAGCTGCGGGATGTTTTTAACTCCGATGACGAGGATATCCCCGATATTGCCCGGCAGACGGTTTGGCTTGAC
>JBCCAG010000214.1:0-6077 GCA_039814955.1 Cyanobacteria bacterium P01_A01_bin.135 | reverse complement strand
TGGGGGCAGATGCTGCGGCAGACTATTCAATGCTAGGGGCTAAAACGGTTTCAGGAGACTTCCCGGCCATCTTGTCTTTGATGGGGGAAATTTTGCGCTCTCCCACCTTCCCTGAGCCGGAGGTGATGCTAGAGCAGCGGCTGGCGATACAGGACGTGCGCTCTATGCAAGAGCAGCCTTTCTCGGTGGCGTATCAGCAGCTCCAGCAGGCCCTGTACGGCTCTCACCCCTACGCCATGGGGACCGTAGGTACGGAGAAGACCCTAGGGCGGCTCACCCGTCACCACCTGCAAACCTATTACCAGGCCTACTTTCACCCCAACCGCACCGTGATCAGCATCGCGGGGCGCATCGAGGTCGCTGAAGCGATCGCCCGGGTCGAGGCGGTTTTTGGAGATTGGCCCCCGTCAGAGGCTGCCCCGGAAGCCGTGCCCCCGGTGGGCGATCGCGCCCCCTACCGGGTTGCCACCCCCCAGGAAACTCAGCAGGCGGTGATTATGCTCGGCTACCTGGCCCCGGCGGTGTGCCATGGGGACTACCCGGCCCTAAAGCTGATCAGCACCTATTTAGGCAACGGCCTCTCTAGCCGTCTATTTGTGGAGCTGCGGGAAAAGCGAGGTCTAGCTTACGATGTCTCCGCTATCTACCCCACCCGCCTCGACGCTTCCCACCTGATTGTCTACATTGGAACGGCGGCCCACAATACCGCCGTTGCCCAGGAGGGGCTATCGAGCGAGGTGCAGCGCCTATGCGATCGCCGCTTAGATGCCCAGGAGCTGCAGATTGCCCAGAATAAGCTGCTGGGACAGTATGCCCTAGGGAAGCAGACCAATGCCCAAATTGCCCAACTGATGGGCTGGTACGAAATTTTAGGGCTGGGAATCGAGTTTGATCAGACGTTTCAAGAGCGCTGCCGAGTTGTTACCCCAGACAAAGTTCAGCAAGTGGCGCAGCAGTATTTCAGCAGCAGTCCGTTTTTGTCCCTCGTTGGTCCTAAGTCGGTGTTAAGCTGAGCCAAAACCAGATTGAGCCGCAATGCTGCTCAAAGGTGTAGTTGACCTCGGTAACCTGTTCGTGTATTCTCGGTCAACACTTCTAGACGTTGCCCTGTTCTCAGGCAGCATCTGACAGCGTCCGGCAAGCCCACGGGGCTGCCCCGCCCTGTCCATAATCCCTAGCGCATGACAGCGACTCCCATCTCACCTCAACCCTACGATCCTCAGCAGCCTCAGGGGCAGCCCAATCCTCCTCAGCCGACTAACATGTTTGCGCTGAAGGACATTGTCGCGCAGCTATACCGGGACCAAAGCCGAATTCAAGATCTATTGGGGTCCTTGAGCTTTGCCCTGCGCAGCCTCAAAAACCTCAACCAGTTTCTAGAGCTCACACCTCTCATTGCTACCCGAGTAGCTGATGCTGACGGCGGTATGCTGGTGATGGTTCAGAATGGGCGGCTGCAGCTTGGACGAGTTCATACTCAGGGAGGGCAGCCCTGCCAGCAGGTGCAGCGGGTAATGACCCAAGTGGTGCGCGAGCTGGCAGCCCGACTTTCTGCTCCCTTAGATAAAGACAAGGTGACGGCGGTACTAGACTTGCTGGACCAGCAGTTTCAGCGCCAAGTTGAAAGCCAAACCGACGGGTCAGCGCATCTGTTTAGCACCCCCATTCTGGTCAAAGATGCCGACCGGGGGAGGCTGTATTTGTTCAGCTGCCAGTCGGATTACCTGTGGTCAGAGACGCGGCAGAAGCTGACGCGCCTGGTGGCCGACCAGACGGCGGTGGCGATTGAGAACAACGAGCTGACGGTGGAGCTGCGCAAAAAGGAGCGCCTGGACCGGGAGCTAGAAATTGGCTCGGAAATTCAGGCTCAGCTGCTGCCCCGGCAATGCCCCAAAATCACCGGTTTGGCACTGGCGGCCCGCTGTCAGACCGCTAGCCGCGTGGGCGGCGACTACTACGACTTTATTCCGGCTAACCACGACCGCTGGCTAAAGGACCCGGACGAGCTGACCAACCGCCGCTGGAGCATTGCCATTGGCGATGTCATGGGTAAGGGGGTGCCAGCTGGGCTAATTATGACGATGCTGCGGGGAATGCTGCGGGCCGAAGTCCTGAACCAACATTCTCCCGCTAAGATTCTCCAGCATTTGAACCACGTGATGTACTCGGATTTGGAGAACTCCAACCGATTTGTGACCCTGTTCTATTCCGAGTACGATCCGCGGACCCGGATGCTGGCCTACAGCAATGCTGCCCATAACCCGCCGCTGTTATGGGCGTCAAAATCTCAGGTGGTCCATCGCCTTGATACCTCTTCCGGAATGCTGATTGGCCTCGATATTGATTCTCAGTACGATGAAGCTCAAGTCGAGCTGCAGCCGGGGGATGTGGTTCTGTACTATACCGATGGATTCACGGACGCGGCGAGCGCGAGCGGCGATCGCTTCGGAGAGGAGCGCGTGGAGGAGTGTTTTCGCTCGGCTTGCCGCTATGGCTACAGCCCCGGCGAGATTCTAGACTATCTGTTCGAGCAGGTGCAGGCATTTGTTGGCCTAGCTCGCCAGCGAGAGGACGATATGACCCTAGTTGTCTTGCAGGCCCAGCCTGCGGCAGAGGCAGTGGGGGACCGCCGGTAACGTAGCTGGCGATCGCACGCAAATCTGCAGACGGTTCTACAGCGGTACCGCAAGCCAAGAGACAAGAGCGCCTAAAATTGATCCGGCGATCACTTGGGCAGGAGTATGGCCTAGGATCTCCTTGAGCCGGTCTTCGTTGAAGGCGGGGTGCTCGCTGAACAGCTCATCGACAATTTGGTTGAGGAGCCTCGCCTGCTGCCCTGCCGCCAGCCGCACACCGGCGGCATCGTACATGACGATAATGGCAAACACGCAGGCGATCGCAAACTCAGAGCCATCCCAGCCGCTGAGCTGCCCCACGCTGCAGGCTAGTGCTGTGACAAACGCCGAGTGAGAGCTGGGCATGCCGCCCGAGCTAAACAACGTTTGCAAGCTGACGTGGCCTTTGATAAAGAACTCAATGACAACCTTACAAAACTGAGCCATGAGGCAGGCCAATAGCGCGATGACCAGAACGCGATTGCTCAGAATGTCCATAACCTCCATAGGAGCTCCTGCACTAGTGAGAGCGAGCCGTGATAAAGTCGGCCAGGGCAACTAGCGGTTGCGCAGCGGCGCCAAACGGCTCTAGCGATTGCTTTGCGTCATGGACAAGCTGCTGCGCTTTTTCCCGCGATTCATCTAGCCCCCACAGGCTAGGATAAGTCACTTTCTGAGCTTCGAGATCTTTCCCAGCGGTTTTACCCAGTTCTGCCTGGGTAGCGGTAATGTCTAAAATATCATCCACGATCTGGAAGGCGAGGCCGATGCACTGGGCATAGTGGGATAGCCGCTGGATATCGGCAGCGCCAGCTCCGGCTAAAACTGCCCCTGACACGACGGAGGCTTCTAGTAGCGCCGCCGTCTTGTGGCGATGGATAAAATCAAGGGTTTGGGCCGAGACGTCCGGCTTGCCCTCGCAGGCTAGATCCACCGATTGCCCCCCCACGAGGCCGGCTGCCCCCAAGGCCCGTCCCAGGCGGGCCACGACATTAACGATGCGCTCTGCCGGCACGTTGCGGGTGGCGACAGCCACATGCTCAAAGGCGTAGGCCAATAGCCCATCCCCCGCCAAAATCGCGATCGCATCCCCGTAAATTTTATGGTTGGTGAGCTTGCCGCGCCGGTAGTCATCATTGTCCATGGCGGGTAGGTCGTCGTGGATCAGCGACATGGTGTGGATCATCTCTAGGGCGCAGGCGGTGGGCATGGCCATCTCTATGGTCCCCCCAGCCATTTCGCAGGTCGCTAGGCAAAGAATTGGCCGCAGCCGCTTGCCCCCCGCCAGCAGGGAGTAGCGCATCGACTCGTAGATAGTTTCCGGGTATACCACGGCGATCGCCGCGTCTAAAGCCCGCTCCACCAGGGCTTTGCGATCGCTCAGATAAGCCTTGAGGTCGAAGTCGCCTTTGCTACGGCTTGCGGAGTGGTTAGCGGCAACTGCGCCCGATTTACTAGAACTCATGTGTTTACCGTGTTATCTTCACCATAGGTACTACTATTGCCGCAAATAGACGCGAGTGGCGCTGCGCTTGTTAGATCTTGATAAAAGCGAAATTTTGAGTCATTTGCCGGTCACTTACTAGGTTACTCACTGATTGTTGCTTGCTAGGTCAGTGGCCAGATTTCCTTTTAGAGCGAAAACCGCTTGCGATAGCTCAAGATTGTATTGTGCAGCAGCATAGCCACTGTCATAGGCCCAATTCCTCCAGGAACGGGGGTAATCCAACCCGCAACTGGTTCGACATCTTGAAAGTCGACGTCTCCAACAAGTCGGGACTTCCCCTGGCTAGACTCGCGGTTGATACCCACATCTATCACAACGGCACCGGGTTTAACCATGTCGGCGGTAATCGCCTTGGGGAATCCCATAGCCGCCACCAGAATATCGGCAGACCGCGTCAGTGACCCTAGGTCCTGAGTTTTAGAGTGAGCCATGGTGACCGTAGCGTTTTCGGCTAGCAGCAGCAGCGCTAAGGGCTTACCCACCAAGATGCTGCGCCCAATGACGACGGCCCGTTTACCGGCTGTGGGCAGATCGTAGGCCTTCAGCAGCTGGATGACCCCCGCAGGGGTGCAGCTCCGCAGTCCCGGCTCGCCTCTGAGCAACTGCCCCATATTGTAGGGATGGAGGCCGTCGGCATCTTTGCTGGGCGCGATACGCCGCAGCAGACCGACTCCATCAAGGTGATTGGGTAGAGGGAGCTGCACTAAAATTCCATCCACCTGATCAGTTTGATTCAGAGAGTCGATGGCATGCTCTAGCTCCGCTTGGGTTGTCTCAGTGGGGTAATGCTGCCCAAAGGAGGCAATACCAAGGCGATCGCAGGCCCGCTCCTTGCCGCGCACATAGGCAGCGCTGGCTGGGTTGTCCCCCACCATCAGCACCGCGAGCCCGGGCGGACGCCCTACCTCTATCGCCATCTGCACAATCTGCTCAGCCATCTGCCCCTGCATTCGCTGAGCTAGGGCTTTGCCATCCAGTAATTCTGCCATACGTACTCGAAAACGCCAGAACGGTGGGCATAACTGCGCCAACATTCATCAGTGTCGCAGACTTTAGCCCGGTTATATACAAAACGACAGCGCTTACCGGGCTGGGTCACAAGCGTGGCCTGAGCGTAAGGTAAGCGCTGCCGCTTCAGCAGAGCCGGTGGAACGCTATTGCAAATCTAAATCATGCACCTGACGATTGGGAGATTTGTGGGTAACCCACAGTGACGCTGATGGCGCTGGTTGAAGCGCCATAGAGCTAATAGCGATAGGAGCTTCCACCCGGCTTGTGGATGATGAAACCCATCACTTGACACTGCTTGATATTATCAAATCCTACAACCCGTACGAAAGCATCGCGGTACTCACTGCGGCATTCGTTGGCCTCGTTGAGGACTTCCTGTACGGACCCCGCGCCGAATAGGGGCAGCTTCCACATGGTCCAGTAGGTTTCGGTGGGCTCTGCAGTTTCGTTGAACTCAATGGCGGGGATGAAGCCCTGCTCAATGATGTACTGAATCTGCTTGGCAATCTGCTGATCGGTGAGCGGCGGCAGATAGGACAGGGTTTCGTAGCGGCGCTCTTTAGGCAATGTCTTCATGGCAATTGATGTGTATTGAATTAAATGAGAATAGATTACTGGTGAGATTCGTCTTCACCGTCGGGACCGACACTTGGATCTGGCGCAGAAGCCACGCCGTCGATTTGCTCTAGACCCGTTGCGCTGCGATCGCTGGCCTCAAGCTGGGTAATCCGCTCGAGGTACTGACGGCGGTGCTCCATATTGGCCTGCTGAATCCCAGAAGACACCATTTCAGGCAGGAACTCTGTAATTTCCTCAGCCAAATGGGCGCGTACCGTCATAATGCGAAAGGCCAATTCCTTATTCTCCTGTAGCAGCTCCCGGAGATAGGCTTCCCCATCTTGGATTTTGCCAGTGGAGGAAAAGCCGTGGAGCCACATGGAGAG
>JBCCAG010000577.1:0-3247 GCA_039814955.1 Cyanobacteria bacterium P01_A01_bin.135 | reverse complement strand
TAGGTCATGGGAGACCACCACCACCGGCTGCGGTAAATCGTACAGGAGGCGGCGAATCTGGTTGCGGTTGCGCAGGTCCAGCAGGGTTGTGGGCTCATCGAATACTACATAGCGGGGCTGCATCACTAGCACCGCCGCAATGGCCAACAGCTGCTTTTGTCCGCCGCTGAGGCAGTGGGCCGGCTGGTGGCGGAGGGTGTACAGGCCGTACTGCCGGAGAATATCAGCGGTGCGCTGACGCCTCACCTCGGGGGGTAGCTTGAGAATTTTGAGACCGAACTCGATGTCCTCTTCCACTGTTGGCAAAATAATTTGGCTATCGGGATTCTGAAATACAAACCCCACCCGGCGGCGGACCTGGCGGAGGTGTCGCCGCGTGTCAAGGCCATCGACCCTCACCCAGCCTTGGATGGGGAGCACCAGCCCGTTCAAAAGCCGCGCCAGGGTGCTCTTACCGGATCCATTGCTGCCTATGATGCCCACCCGCCGCTCGCGCAAGCGCAAGGTTATATCGCTCAAGACGGGCCGAGACGGCTGAAATTGATGGTAGACCTGGTGGAGTTCGAGCACGGCGCGAGCTTAACGGCCCTCTGGTGAAAGGGCCAGAGTCCAAAAAGTCTGAATTAAAGGGTTTGGGTCAACAAGTTTCTGTGAAACCTGAGGGGGAGCGACGACAGAGTCGTTTATTTTTTGTAATATTAGGCCAATATACTGTAGTATCGGCGTCAAAGATGATTTACAGCGTTGCGTACAGTAAAGAATAACGAACTATCTCGGCTTAGAGGGCGGCAGCATGCATAGAGAAAATTCAGATGGGCAAGCGCACCGGGTTGTGATCGTGGGAGGCGGCTTCGGCGGCCTCTATACGGCTAAGGCGTTGGGGAAGTCTCCCGTGGACGTGACCCTGATTGACCGGCGCAATTTCCACCTGTTTCAGCCGCTGCTCTACCAGGTGGCCACCGGCACCGTCTCCCCAGCGGACATCTCTTCGCCGCTGCGGGGCATCCTCAGCCAAAACCGCAACACTAAGGTGCTACTGGACGAAGTGGTCGATGTGGACCCAGACAGTCAGCTACTATTCTGCAAGCATGAGACCGTACCCTACGATACGCTGATTATGGCCACGGGAGTCAGCCATTTCTACTTTGGCAATGACCACTGGCAGGAGCACGCCCCTGGGTTAAAAACTGTGGAGGACGCCCTGGAAATTCGCCGCCGCATCTTCATGGCCTTTGAAGCGGCAGAGAAGGAGTCCGACCCGGCGAAGCGGGCCGAGTGGCTCACCTTTGTGATTGCGGGCGGGGGTCCCACTGGGGTAGAGCTTGCCGGGGCGATCGCCGAGTTGGCCTACAACATTCTGCCCCAGGATTTCCGCCGCATCGACACCCGCATGTCCCGGATTGTGCTGGTGGAGGGCATGGACCGGGTGCTGCCCCCCTACGACCCGTCCCTTTCCGAAAAAGCCGCCGAATCCCTAGAGCGCCTCGGCGTCGAGGTAGTTACAGGCTCCCTGGTGAGCGACGTGCAGCCGGAGCAGGTGACCCTAAAGCGCAAAGACGGCACCACAGAAACCATTGGTGCTAGGACCGTGCTCTGGGCCGCAGGGGTACGGGCCTCCAAAATTGGCAAGGTGCTCGCATCCCGCACCGGGGCAGAGCTAGACCGCGCCGGTCGGGTGATGGTGGGGCCGCGCCTGCATGTAGAGAACTATGACAATATCTTTGTGGTAGGCGACCTAGCCCATGTTTCCCACCAAGGCGATCGCCCCTTGCCTGGGGTCGCCCCCGTCGCCATGCAGGAGGGGCAGTACGTCGCCAAACTAGTACAGAACCGAGTCGCCGGCAAAGCCGTCCCCGAGTTCTGCTATATCGACCGCGGCAGCCTAGCAGTAATTGGTAAGAATGAGGCCGTAGTGGACCTGGGCTTCATCAAGTTCTCGGGCTTCATTGCCTGGCTAATCTGGATCTTCGCTCACATCTACTACCTAATCGAATTCGACAATAAGCTAGTGGTGATGATCCAATGGGCCTGGAGCTACTTCACCCGCAAGAGCGGCGCCCGCCTAATCACCGGAGCCCAAGCCTTCAACCTGCGCCTCCCTACCGCAAATCAAACGGTGGAACAAAGCGAACGCACCGTGGCTTAATCGTGATTCGGTGCGCAACCTCCGGCTTAATTGACTCGGTGCGTCACTCCCGTGACACACCTTACAAGCCGCCATCTCTTGTCCATAACCCTGTATGCAGGGGGTCTGGGGGAGGCATTCCATCCCCCAGCGGGGGTTTGGGGGCCTGCCCCCAAGCAGTCGGTTATACCTCGAGGACGGACTGACCACATCAGGCCCCAACCGGCAGTCTAAAATTTCCTGCCTCCCCCACTGAAGTTTCGTAAGGCCATGGCACTGCCATGGCCTACGCTGTACCCATTACATCGTGCCCCGAAACAACCCCTGGGGCCGCAGCACCAACACCAACACCATCAGCAGCAGCGCCACCCCGACCTTGTACTCCGCCGGCAACCAGTAGGTGCTCACCTCCTGGGTAATGCCAATCACATAGGCCCCCGCGATCGCCCCGTAAGGGTTGCCAATGCCCCCCAAAATCACCGAGGCAAACAGGGGCAGAATCAAAAACCAGCCCATATTGGGGCGCACCGCTGTAATTAGACCGTACATACTGCCCCCCAAGGCCGTCACCCCCGCTGCAATCACCCAAGTCCAGAGCACCACCGCCTCCACATCGATGCCCGAAACCCTCGCCAAGTCTATGTTGTCGGCTACCGCCCGCATGGCCTTACCCACCTTGGTGTAGCGCAGAAGCAGATGCAGACCGCCGATGGCTAGCAGCGCTAGACCCAGCACCACCAACCGGTAGTAGGCCACGCGAATCCCCCCTAAGTCCAGCGCCCCAGCCACTGGAATATCGTAGGCCTGATTGCTGGCTCCGCTGAGCAAGATAATGCCGTTGCGCAGGAACAGCGCCAGCCCAATGGAGATAATAATCAGCGTCGTGGATGAGGCCCGGCGATCGCGCATGGGTTGCCAAATCACCTTTTCTGTCACTAGGGCAGCGCCGATGGTGGTGATAGTGCCCAGGACCATAGCCGCCCACAGCCCCAAGCCAAGGGCGTTGTAGCCCAAGGTGCAGTAAGCCCCCAAGGTCATGAAGTCGCCATGGGCAAAATTGGCTAGTTTTAGAATGCCGTACACCAGGGTGAGTCCCACGGCGGCTAAGGCGATGATGCTGCC
>JBCCAG010000266.1:0-5389 GCA_039814955.1 Cyanobacteria bacterium P01_A01_bin.135 | reverse complement strand
ATGGCCTTCAGCAGGTCGTAGACATCGGCCTTGTCTACGTAGCCGATGGGGTCAGCTAGGCGGGCAAAGGTCTCTTCTTTGTTGTGGGTGCGGCCCAAGCCACCGCCGACCAGCACGTTAAAGCCTTCCAGCTCACCGTCCTCGCTGGTGATCACCACTAGGGTGACATCCTGGGAATAGAGGTCGATGGAGTTGTCGCCGGGCACCGTGACGCTGCACTTGAACTTGCGCGGCATGTAGTGGGTGCCGTAGATGGGCTCTGAGTGGCCCGCAAAAATGCTGCCGTTAGTATCGCGCTGCCGGGCCGCCACCACGTCCGGGTGCTCCTCGGCGGTGATCGCCTTTTCGCCGTCCAGCCACACGTCGTAGTAAGCGCCGCTTTGGGGGGTCAGCAGGTCGGCGATGTTGTCGGCGTATTCGCGGGCGTAGACGTACTCGGGCTTGTCGGTGAAGGGCACCGGCGGGGCCATGACGTTGCGGTTCAAGTCGCCACAGGCCCCCAGAGTGGAGCCCATATTATTGACGATGGTGGCGATCGCCGCTTTGAGGTTCTTTTTGAGGATGCCGTGGATTTGGATGCCCTGGCGGGTGGTGACCCGCAGGGTGCCGTTGCCTAGTTCGTCGGAAAGCTTGTCGATAGCCAGATACAGCGCCGCTGGCAGGTAGCCGCCAGGGTTGCGGGTGCGCAGCATGAACTGATAGTCCTTTTCCTGGCCCTTAACGCGGTTATCGCGGTTGTCCTGCTGGTAGGAGCCGTGGAATTTGAGGATTTGAATGGCATCCTCAGTGAAGTGGGTCGTCTCTTGCAGAAGCTCGCTGGCTACGGGCTCGCGCAGGCCGTTGCTGCGCTCTTTAATGCCTTCAACACGTGAGGTGCGGTTTGCTCCGGGGCGTGGCGTCGTAACCATAGGTGGCGTCGGTAGAATGTCGATAAGGGCTATGGCAGCGCGATATCGGTCGCCCTAGTTTGTCAGTAAAGACTAATCCGTGAGCGGTGGCGATCGCGCTTCTTATAACCAGATTAGATCATCTCCCGGTATCTTGGTCGGAATTGTGGTGAATTGTAATTGTTGGATTTTTTTGGCAATTTTTTCGGTGTTTACGGGCCGGGTAGGGGCAAGCGGCCGCTTGCCCCTACGGTGTATTCAATTGCTGCTCGGCGGATAGGGCGTCGATGAACTGGCGGGCGGTGCGCCCCGAGCGCCCGTTGTGGCGGGTGGCCCACTGTAGGGCGCGGCGGGTGAGCGCGTCAGGGGCGATATCTAGCGCCGCAATCTGGGCTAGGTGGCGGACAATCTGTAGGTAAGCCGCCTGGTCCGCCGGCTCAAAGGTCAGCGTCAGCCCAAAGCGATCGCTGAAGGAGAGCTTCTCTTGCACCGTATCCCACTGGTGAATTTCGCCCGCGTCGCGGGGGCGGGGGCGCTCATCGTGAAATTCGCGCACCAGGTGGCGGCGATTAGAGGTGGCGTAGACCACTACGTTGGCGGGGCGAGACACTACACCCCCTTCTAGCACCACCTTCAGCGCCTTAAAGGCGTCATCATCTTCCTCAAACGATAAGTCGTCCACAAACAAAATAAATTTCTGCGGCAGATCGCGGATTTCGGCCACGATGCGGGGCAGGTGGTACAGCTCGCCTTTGGGCACCTCAATTAGCCGCAGGCCGCGATCGCCGTATTCATTCAGCAGCGCCTTAACCAACGAAGATTTGCCCGACCCGCGGCTGCCGTACAGCAGCACATTGAGGGCTGGGTAGCCCGCCAGCAAGGCCTCGGTGTTGTGCAACAGTGCCTGGCGGGGGTGGTCGTAGCCGGTTAACTGCTGCAGGGTGATGGGATCGGGGTGGTCGATACCAGTAAGCCGCCCATCGCCCCAGGAAAAGGCGCGGTAGTGGGCAAACTGCCCCACCCCGTAGCGCTGGTGGTGGTGGTTGGCCTCGTCGAGGAGCTGGGACCAGTCTTCTTCGCCGCCGGCCTTTTGGAGGCGATCGCTAAACGGATAGCTAGGGGTTGGCCCTGGCTCCAATACGGTTAAGGGCACCACAGGGGTACCCGTGACCAACTGAACCTGTTGCCCCAAGCGATCGCCCACGGCATACAGCCGCTGCAGGATGGCAAAGTCATAGGTCGCAGCCTCCCGCAGCCCCGCCCTCATCTGCAGGCGCTGCGCTGCTTGGGTGAAAGGATTGTCGGCGTAGAGAATCTGCGTCAGTAGATAGCTGCGCCAGTTATGCCCCGACTTTGCTAAGGCGGCAAAGCAGCTGCTGTAATCTTGAAGCAGTTCCAGGGTGGGCTTGCGGGAGGCGAGGCTGTGGAGGAGCTTGACCCAAGCTTGGCCGGCTGGGTCGTGAAATACCGGCGCGTAGAGCAGCAGGGAAGCTACCTGCTCAATCAGAGCATTGGAGTCGAGGCGGTCAGCAGACATATTGATGTGCAAAGGGAGATCCGCCCTTATAGTACGCGAAGTCCCTCCGATTGCATTTGCCCTAGTTGTGAAAGTCCGCTAGCGTTGAAGCAGCATTTGGGAAAGGTAGATGACGGTAGAAGCACTGGCCGCGATCGCCTACGGCATCCTGGCCATCGTTGGCGGCGTGATTGGATATAAAGCGGCGGGTAGCCAGCCCTCCCTGATATCCGGTGCGATTAGCGGCGCTCTGTTGATTATTGGCGGGATAGCGGAGCTAGCCGGTCAGGCCTGGGGTCAGATTTTGGTGGCCATCGTGGCGGCGGTGCTGGTGGTAGTGTTTGCCGTGCGGCTCGCGAAGACGCGGCGACTGATGCCAGCAGGGCTGATGCTGGCAGCGGGTGTGGCGGTGCTGGTGCTGATGACCGCTTAGCCCCGCCGCCAGAATGCCTACCAGTTAGCTACCCAACAAAGGTAACCGCGCTGCTGTCTAGGCTCAGGTTGCCGCCGTTGCGCACAGCGCCCACAAGCTCATCGCCACCGCCTGTCGTTAAGAAGATGCCGACGGTGCCGCCGCTGGAGATCATCCCGAGTCGATAGTCACCGCGATCGCCATGCAGCTGGATGGTATCCCCAGCGGCAGCGTCAAAGTCGAGGATAGCGGCAAAGTCATCGCCCCGTGGGGAGTCCTTGCTATAGCCGCTGCTGTAGAACGCGGCGGTCTTATTCCCCAGCACAAACTTATCGGCACCGGCCCCACCAGACAGGATATCTCGCTCCCCTGCCCCAGCTTTATCCGAGCCTGCACCAATTAGGACGTCGCGGCCCGCACCGCCTTTGAGCCAATCGGAGCCGAAGCCGCCTTTGAGCGTATCATTCCCAGCTTCTCCGTAGAGGTGATCGCGGCCTTTGAGGCCCTGGATTCTGTCGCCCCCAGCCGTTCCCCGTAACCGGTCTCCGCCAAGGGTGCCCTTGATATTGTTCAGCTCCGTCGGCATCGATTCCGGCGCTGGATCAGACTGCCCGGTCGGTTTAGGTGCGGGCGCCGGGGTTTTTGACGCGGCTGGGACCGGCTCAGACTTAGGTTCGGGGGTTGACTTTGCTGGCGCCGGTGTAGGGCTAGGGGCACTGCCCGGCAGGTTACTGGCGGGATTGCGATCGCCGCTGCCAAACACCTGGGTCCAATAGCGCTGGTAGTTGACCTGGCCGGTGTCATTTTCAAGTAAGTAGTATCCCACCCCCAGCTCGGTGTAGCTGGTGTTAAGCAGGTTGGCCCGGTGTCCGGGGCTATTGATCCAGCCTTGAACGACCTGCTCAGGAGTGCGCTGGCCCGCGGCGATATTCTCACCCATGCTGCGGGCTTCGTAGCCAAAGTCCTCGGCCCGGTCCCAGGGCTTGGAGCCGTCTTTGCCGGTGTGGGAAAAGTAATCTTGCTCCGCCATATCTTTGGAATGGGCGGCGGCGGTGGCGTCTAGTTCGGCGTTGGCGGTTAGCGGTGCCCGACCGTTTTTAGCGCGGAACTCATTGGTTAATCGAAGAACGTCAGCAACAAATTGTTTTTCCATTACCCACTGTATAACTGTATGTTTTGTGTTCAGTACCGTCGGCAATCGGTGCTCGACGGCTGCAGTGTGGTAGTTCCCTGATGCAGCATAGAGGCTTACTGATTTAGGCAAGCCTGCTGTCATGCTTGTGTATTTTAAGACGGGCTGTCTTCAGTGAAGTTCCATAGGGGGCATGACGCGCTCTCAATTTAAAGTGACTCCACTGCAAGCCGTCAGGGGGTTCGCCCCCGGGGGGCGAACCCTAATACACTTACTTGTGGCCAGCCATCAAAATTCTTTCAAATATATTCTTGACCGATTGGTTCAGGTTTTGCTATCTTAGATTTACGGTTAAGCCAATAAAACCTCACTCCTGACCCATGACCCGTGGACCCAATAAGCAGTTTGATCCCGAAGTCGCCCTATCCAAGGCGATGGAGGTGTTTTGGGCTAAGGGCTATGAGGCCGCAAGCCTGTCTGAGTTGCTCAAGCAGATGGGGATCGGCAAAAAGAGCCTCTATGATACCTATGGCAACAAGCAGGCCCTATTTCTCAAAGCCCTAGACCACTACGCCAACCTGCAGGTCAAGGCCATCCGCGATCGCCTTTCGGCGCCGGGTTCACCCCTTGCCAACCTCAAGGCTCTCTTGCAGGACTGGCAAGTACATCACGCTCAACCCCAGAGCTGCGGCTGTATGATCGGCACCAACATTGCCGACTTCAGCACCGACGATGAGGCGGTGGCCAAGGTGATGCGGGCTTACTTGACTCGCTTGGAGGACGTCTTCTGCGCCGCTATTACGCGGGCGCAGAAGGCAGGTGAGGTGAGCAGTGCCATTGAGCCCCGTGCCATTGCCCAGCTCCTGTTGTGCACTACCCAAGGGATGGCGCTGCTGGGCCGGGTCTTAGAGGGGGAAGCGCTGTTGGGTGGCGCTGTCACCAGCGCGATCGCCCTGCTGGAGCAAGGCTAGTTTTTTTTGACTTAACTTTGACCGATTGGTTCATGTTTTGATTGCAACTATCCACAGAATAAGGAGGACACCATGACACAGCTCACCAACAAGACAGCCGTTATTACGGGCGGTTCTAGCGGCATCGGCTTTGAGACAGCGAGGCAGTTCATCGCAGCGGGGGCTCGGGTGATCATTACCGGGCAAAACGAAACTCGCCTAGCCGAAGCCCAGGAGAAGCTCGGACCTCAGGCGATCGCTTTTAAGGCCGATGTGCGGGTTTTGCCCGACTTGGACGCCTTGGCCCAGCGAGTCAAAGCCGAATTTGGGCAGCTCGACATTGTGTTCGCCAACGCTGGCGTCGGCGCGTTTGCGCCCCTAGAGTCCATTGACGAAGCCATCTACGACAAGCAGTTCGACATCAATGTTAAAGGGGTGTTCTTCACGGTGCAAAAGCTCGCCCCGCTGCTAAAGACTGGAGCCAGCGTCATT
>JBCCAG010000789.1:0-2221 GCA_039814955.1 Cyanobacteria bacterium P01_A01_bin.135 | reverse complement strand
TCCTTAGGCGGGTATTCTTTAGTAGTGAATACGGTCCACAGAACGCTCAGGAGAAAAACGGCGCTGCCAATATAAAACGACAGCGTGACGCTGTAGGGAATCCGGTCGTACTGGGGATCGACGGGGGGGAACCAGTGGTTGAGTACCCAGGGCAGGGCCGAGGCGGCGATCGCCCCAATACCCACAAACACGCTCTGCATGGCAAAGGCCTTGGTGCGCTGCTCCGGCGGCACCAGGTCCCCCACGAAGGCACGGAAGGGCTCCATGCTGACGTTGGCGGCGGTATCTAACAGCCACAGGGAGCCCGCCGCCACCCACAGGCTAGGGGAGTTGGGCATCAAAATCAGCGCGGCTGAGGCGAAAATTGCCCCCACTAAAAAGTAGGGACGACGACGCCCCAAAGGGCCCCAAGTGTTGTCGCTGAGATTGCCGATGATCGGCTGCACGATCAGCCCTGTCAACGGCGCGGCCAGCCACAGAATCGGAATTTGGTGGGCATCGGCCCCTAGGTATTCGAAAATGGCGCTGGTGTTGGACATCTGCAATCCCCAGCCAAACTGAATGCCGAGGAACCCAAAGCTCATGTTGGAAAGCTGCCAGAGGGTCAGTTTTGGTTTGTTCATTTGAGGGGGAAGTGCCATCAGCGCCCTTTTGAGCATATCGTGGTATCCCCTCCGATGGGATGTAGCAGGATACAGGGCGGGGCCATTATTAGCTCTCACGGTACAATGGAGCGGTTGTATTCCAGAACACGAGCCTTGATTGAGCGCTATACCCTGCCCGAGATGGGCAACCTGTGGACCACTGAGTACAAGCTAAAGACCTGGCTGCGCGTCGAGATCGCCGTGTGCGAGGCCCAGGCAGAGCTGGGGTATATTCCCGCCGAGGCCGTGGAGGAGATCAAGCAAAAGGCCGACTTTGACCCCGCTCGGGTTTTAGAGATCGAAAAAGAGGTGAAGCACGACGTCATCGCTTTTTTGACCAACGTCAACGAGTACGTGGGGGATGCGGGCCGCTGCATCCACCTGGGGATGACCAGCTCCGACATGCTGGACACGGCATTAGCCCTGCAGCTCGTCGATAGCCTCAACGTCTTGCTAGACGGGGTAGAGTCCCTAGTGCAGGCCATCCGCTACCAGGCCCAGCAGCACCGCTACACCGTGATGATTGGACGCTCCCACGGCATCCATGCCGAGCCCATCACCTTTGGCTTTAAGCTGGCTGGCTGGCTTGCCGAGGTGCTGCGCCACCGCGATCGCCTCTGCCAAACCCGCAGCCGGGTAGCGGTGGGTAAGATTTCTGGGGCGGTGGGCACCTACGCTAACATCGAGCCTCGAGTAGAGGCCCTAACTTGCCAAAAGCTGGGGCTGCAGCCCGACTGCGCCTCTACGCAAATTGTCTCCCGCGATCGCCACGCCGAGTTTCTACAGACCCTGGCCCTACTGGCTGCTAGCCTGGAGCGCTTCTCAGTAGAGATTCGTAATATGCAGCGCACCGACGTCTTAGAGGTAGAGGAATATTTCTCTAAAGGCCAAAAGGGCTCCTCCGCCATGCCCCACAAGCGCAACCCCATCAAGTCCGAGCGGATTTCTGGGCTAGCGCGGGTGATTCGCGGCAATGCGGTGGCGGCGCTAGAGAACGTGGCCCTGTGGCACGAGCGAGATATCTCCCACAGCTCGGTGGAGCGGATGATTCTGCCGGATTCCTGCACGCTGGTGCACTTCATGCTGGCGGAGATGACTAACCTGGTACAGAACCTGCTGGTGTACCCAGACAATATGGCCCGCAATATGAACTGCTACGGCGGGGTGGTATTTAGCCAGCGGGTGCTGCTGACCCTGGTGGATAAGGGGATGAGTCGTGAAGCGGCCTACGCAGCGGTGCAGGGCTGTGCTCACAAAGCGTGGAATACGGCAGATGGAGATTTTCGGGCGCTGGTAGAGCAGGACGCGACGATTACTGAGCAGCTCTCCCCAGAGGAGATCGCGGCTTGCTTTGACCCGCAGCATCACCTGCGGCATTTAGACCAGGTTTACGAGCGGCTGAATATTTAGCGATCGCCTTTACTATTGAAGAGTATGCCATCCCAGGTCACTGCTATGACACAGTCTATTCTTCGGATGCCGTCTACAGCACCGATGACCTCCGACCAGTTCTACGATCTGTGCCGGGCCAACCCAGACTGGAAGCTTGAACGTACAGCTCAGGGGGATTTAGTCAT
>JBCCAG010000648.1:0-2853 GCA_039814955.1 Cyanobacteria bacterium P01_A01_bin.135 | reverse complement strand
ATCAGTTTACCCAACCAGCGGTTCCGCTCCTGTGGCACCATCGGTAAAGGCGGCGTTGTCAAACCACTTGGGGGACTGGCTCAAAATCGCCTTGCTTACCTCATTCGATTGGGTGAGGTGACCGTGAGCAACAAAGAGCCTAGAACCCAGCCCCAATAAGGCTTTGAAGTCGATTATGCCAGCTCATCTACCGTCCTATGCTGGTTGCCGCCTGTAAGGGGAATTTAAGTTGCTTAAGAGAGTGACACAGCTTATCCCGTCCGTCAGGGTGTCATTTCATACAGTCTGAAGTGTGGACGCTTGGAACGCAGCCGCGACGCGGTTCAGCCAGGTTTCCGTGCATCACCAGAGGACTTACTAACCATGACAACGGAATACCAAAACGCTCGCATCTCCCCCGACTACACCCATTCCGACCATACTGGTGCTAATCGGGATTCTACAGATTCTATTCTCAATACCACTGGCGATAGCGCCAATATCCCTACTGATATCACTAGGGCCAATCCGTTAGACGACACCCCTGAGCTGCCGCAGCTATATCACTTTATTATTGATGGTCTCAGTAAAGAAATTTCTTCTATTACCAGCAGCGTCAGGTCCGTAGCGCTGCGCCTCACCCGAGAAGTCGAGCGCATTTGCCGCAAAAGCGATCGCATTCAGCAGTCGGGGGAGATCAAAGCCTGGCAAGAGAACTTGGCCAACCACCGAATCAACAAGTGCTTGACCTACTACCGGGCGGGCTCTCGCCGAGGCCGAGTAGACCTGCACAGCAGCCTCAGTGCCATGGTGTACCGGCATATTGCCCCGAGCCGCGGTAACTACGGCTTCCAGGCCCGCTACAGCATGATTGAGGATTTCATGCAGGGCTTTTACATTGAGGTGCTGAAAAGCTTCCGCCGCGAAAACGAGCTGCCCGAGACCTATCGCCCCCGCAGCCGCATTGAGCTGGCCGAGTACATGGCCTTCACCGAGCAGTACGCCAAGCGGCGCATCTCCCTGCCGGGTCGCCGCAACCAACAGTTGGTGGTGCTGCGGGCCCAGGCCTTCTGTAAGCGTCAGCCTGCTGAAACCTCCATTGACTTTGAGGCGGCCATTGAGTCGGGGCGCACCGAGGCGGACGAAATGTACAGCCGTAATCCGCTGGTGCAGCAGGTCAAAGAGCAGATGGTCGCTGACGCCGTAGACCCCTCTGAAGGAGTGCTGCGGGAGCGGGTGATCAGCGAGCTGATTACTTACTTGAATGAGCAAGACCAGCAGGACTGCCTGGACTACCTGTCTTTGAAGCTGCAGGACCTGTCAGCCCCAGAAATTGACCAGGTGCTGGGGCTAACGCCTCGCCAGCGGGACTACCTACAGCAGCGGTTTAAGTACCACGTGGAGAAATTCTCCTGCTCGCGCAACTGGCAGATGGTGCACCAGTGGCTGGGCGCTGACCTCGACCAGAACCTGGGGCTATCGGAAGGCATGTGGGAGCAGTTCTTTGACCAGCTCACCTCCCAGCAGCGGCAGCTCCTGCACCTGAAGCGCCAGCAGATCCGCGATCGCGACAATGGCCTGCCCACTGACCGTGACATCGCCAAAATCCTCAACTGTACCCCCAAGCAGGTGCAGCGCAACTGGGTGAAGCTGCTGAGCGCCGCCTGGAAGTTTCGCAACTCGGAGATGGAGCGTGTCCGCTAGGCCAATAATGGGGTTGATTACGCGGTCAAGCGGGTTGTCAGCTATGGAGTTTCCTCCAGGGTATGGACTGTCAGCACCTGGGGTGGGGTGGCATCCGGGGGGTAGAGGAACTCCACCTCTACCATGCGCCGCAGGCGGGGCGGCATCCGCAGGGTTATCAGGGGCTCACCCATTTGCCCCCGCCGCTGCACCACATGGAAGTAGCGGGTCTGCTGCCGGTTCCAGTCATCGGTGTATCGAAAGCGCACCGTTCCCCGGAAAAAGATGCGGTCGTAGGGCGGGCTGCGAAAGCTCAGCTCCCCCGGTGAGGATTCATCCTGCAGCGGCGTCTCCAACATCAGCGCTACGGTTTGGGTGCGATCGCTAGAATTGACCAAGGGCAGCGACAGGTTGTAATGCACGCCGTAGTTACCATGGGCGCGGTAGGCGGTATCAGGGTAGCGGGCTAGCAAGGGAGCACTTTGGATTTGCGCTGTGCCAAAGGTGTTGTGGTCCACCGTACTGAGGGCGTAGGAAAGGTGATCTCCCGGCTCCGGAATTTGCAGCGTACTGCTGCCCTCATCCGTCAGGGTCGCTGCCCATTGAGAGCCCTGGGCCACCCCAGCAACGCGGCTATAGAAGAACCGGCTATAGCGCTGGGCATCCGGGGGCGTGGGGGGATAGTCCCGGGGACCGGCCAGCCCTTCCCCCAGCAAAAGCTGTTGCCATTCCGCTAGGGAGGGGACGCGCTCATTGCCGCTGCCGGTATTGGGGGCAAACATGGCCATACTGGCGACGTGAACCGGCCCACTGCTGGATAGATACATCAAGGAGGAGCGGCCGTTGGTGGGCAAGGAGCGGTTAGCTGGCGGTTTGGGGCGAACGACCTGCGTCAGTTCTGTTGGGGAGCCGTCGATGGGCGGCGGCGCGGGCTTAGGCGGGGTAATAATCCGCCCCGGCATCAGGGAACCATCGGTGGGTACCGTCAGTCGTCGTAGGGGAATGGGCGCATTCACCAGCAGGTGGGTGTAGCCCCCCGGAACCGTGATGCGAGAGGGGAAGTGGGGCTGACGCACCCCCCGCAGCATGTCGTTCATGGTGCGGCTACCCGGACCGGCAAACACCGTACCGAAGGGGTTAGCGATGTAGGAGGCCAGATCTAGGTAGGGGGCTTCGTTGGTGAGGTAGCTT
>JBCCAG010000274.1:0-5319 GCA_039814955.1 Cyanobacteria bacterium P01_A01_bin.135 | reverse complement strand
CCGGCCCGGAGAGAAAGGAAACATCACCCCCCTGGCGCTCTGCGAGCCGCTGGGTGAGCACTAGCCCCAGCCCCGTTTCTTCTAGAGAATGGGTCTGAGGATTTTCGAGGGTTTGCAGGCTGTACAGCAGCTTCGCCTGGTGCTCTGGCGCGATGCCTACCCCCGTATCCCAGACGGTGATAGCGCACCAAGGTCCCCAGACGGCGATCGCCACCCCCACTTCCCCTGAGAACGCCGTGGCTATTCGGGCATTGACGAGGAGCTGGGTGAGCATCTGCAATAGCCGCTGCTCATCGGCAACAATATGTTCGAGATTGGGCAATGCGGTTATGGTCAGATCAGGGGGCGCTGTGAGCGGGGAAGCGTCCTGGCCAGGCAGCGCTGGGTCAGAGGCCGGACGGCTGCGGAATTGGGTTGCATAGCCGGTGTTGGTGTGGACATCTTGCCAAGCGCGGTGGCAGAGCGGCCTCAGGGCAACAGACTGGCGGGTCAGGGACAGGTGTCCCTGCTCAATGCGCGATAGATCTAAAATGTCGCTGGCGATCGCCGCCAGCTTGAGGCTATTGTGTCGAATCAGCTGACTGTAGCGCTGCTGCCGCTGCTGCACCGATTCTTCCTTAGCGGCATCTGGCAGCGACTGTAGATCGACCAGTAACTCTGAGAGGCCTAGTAGTGCCGTTATCGGGTTCTTTAGCTCATGGCTGAGATAGGCCAGATAGTCGTTGTTGAGCTGCCAGGTCTGCTGCAGGGTCGCCTGCTGCGCGGTCAGCTCCATGACGCGGCGCGCTGCCTCATCGTTCAATGCAGCGGGTTGCCAGAGAATTTCTGGTTTCAACAGCCCCAGTGGCTGCTGATCGGCATCCACCACGACCCACTGAAACTGAGCGATGGCCTCGCGGCTGTGCTTGAGATATGACTGCAGATCCTGCTGGGACCAAAATACCGGAATCAGCTGCAGCGGCTGCAGCCGCTGCTCAATATCAGGCCGCTGCAGTAGCGCTTCAATTGGGGTATCGAGGAACTGGCGCCAATCCTGCTGGGACTCCGCCTTGTCAACGGAGAGAAACCTATGGCATAAGGTCGCCACCGGTAGGGCCCCCACAGGACGCTCATCCCACAACAAAAGCCAATCGTCCTGAGGTGACAGGCGAGCAATTGCCGCTGCGAGTCGCTCCTGGGAGTGGCATACTGGCACTGGCGTGATGTGGTTTTCAAGGGGAGCGGCACTCATAGTGGCGTTAGCAAAAGGGGCTAAACGGTGCTTCTCTAAGTCAATCGATGACAAATTACTGCGGACAAACTGTTGCAAGACCCAAGTATTAGCAGCGTACTACCTAAATTTCTGTCGGTCTGCAGCGGGCTATGCATCGCTACCTCCTACAGCGCCCTGACGACTCTAGAAGTCCGTTCTCCGAGAGCATCAGTTTGGTGAAGCAAAGCAAGGGGGTGGCGATGTCAAGTATAGTAAGTAGTTACCAGGACAAGAGCTGCTATGGCCTCAAAGGTGCCTAAGTCAAAGATAGCGGTCTACGCCCAGATGAGCGAGAGTCTGGCGACGTCTTTGACGTCAAGTTTAAGGGATGATGCCCTCCAGATTGAAATTTTCTCTAGTCCTAAGGCACTGCTGGAAGGCATTGCAGCCCACCGAGATAGTATCGACTGTCTAGTACTAGAGGTAGATGACAGTCTAGGCCAAGTTCTCACCCAGCTGCGATCGCGCTCAATTGTGCTGCCGACTGTGTTAGTCAAGCAGGATAGCGCTAACCAGAGTGGCGGATCTGGCGGCTCGAATTTGTTGGACCATCCCGCTCTGTTTTGGCTAGAATCTGGGCAGATTGATCAGCTACCCACCGTGATTGAAGCCGTCATCGGCCAATTTCTCAAAATCACGGTGGACCAAGCGCCCTCTGAGCCTGATCTTGACGCAAGCGAGGGGACTCGTGTGTGGATCGCTGGGCAGCAGCGTCGCCTGGCGGCAAAGCTCAGAGAACGGCTAGGCTACCTAGGCGTCTACTACAAGCGCGACCCAAAAAGCTTTCTGCGCAATCTACCTGAAGGTCAAAAAAAGCGGTTTTTAGGGGAGCTGAGGCAAAGTTATCAGGACATTATTCTCAATTACTTTACAGACGACCCGCAACTGAACCAAAGAATAGATAATTACATCAACTCAGCGTTTTTTGCCGATGTGCCCGTTGTCCAGATTGTAGAAATCCACATGGAGATGATGGATGCGTTCTCTAAGCAGCTCAAGCTGGAGGGTCGGAGTGACGAAGTTCTCTTGGACTATCGGCTGACCCTGATTGATGCCATCTCTAACCTCTGTGAGATGTACCGCCGCTCCATTCCCCGAGAGCCCTAGCCACTGCCTTACCGATGGCGTGGCCGCTATGTCCCGATTTCGCCCTGTGCCATCTCATGGCAACGCCAAACAAAACGCGATCGCTATAGTTATCCTGGGCCCATGGCTTCTTCTCAAAAAACCTACATCTTAAAACTGTATGTTGCCGGCAATACCCCCAACTCCCTGCGGGCGCTCCGCACGCTGAATAGCATTCTAGAAGACGAATTTCACGGCGTCTATGCCCTTAAAGTTATCGACGTCATGAAAAATCCTCAGCTTGCTGAAGAAGATAAAATCTTGGCAACGCCTACTCTCTCGAAAGTGCTGCCGCCGCCAGTTCGTAAGATTATCGGTGACCTATCAGACCGAGAAAAGGTCCTGATAGGTCTGGATCTCCTCTACGATACCCTGCCCGAGGAAGACGCTGGGGAGCAACGCGATCCACTGCTGGGGCGATAAATTGCGGCAGCTATCCTGCCCTTAACCGTCACAATTGGCCCTCTGGAATGCCGCATAACCAGATAGGATTGAGAACAATAACCATACTTTCAATTGATTGCGTAATCCATGCAGCAGGATTATCCCGGCGGTCTGCCCAAATCTAACTCGCCATCGGAGACAGGAGCAGGCGTCAACAAAATTCGCACGATGATTGAGGGGTTTGATGACATCAGCCATGGGGGATTACCGGCTGGTAGGACAACCTTAGTCAGCGGTACGTCAGGCACTGGCAAGACTCTGTTTGCCGTTCACTTTATCTACCACGGCATTATCCATTTCGATGAACCCGGTATCTTCGTTACCTTTGAGGAAGCTCCCTCAGACATCATTAAAAACGCCTACAGCTTTGGTTGGGACCTCCAAGATCTGATCGACCAGGGCAAACTGTTTATCCTCGATGCGTCCCCCGATCCAGAGGGGCAGGAAGTGGTCGGTAATTTTGATCTATCGGGGATCATCGAGCGGGTTCAGTACGCTATCCGCAAGTACAAGGCTCGCCGCGTCTCGGTGGATTCGGTCACTGCCCTGTTTCAGCAGTATGACGCCACCTCCATCGTGCGGCGAGAGCTGTTTCGATTGGCGTCCCGCCTCAAGCAGATGGACGTCACCAACGTGATGACCACCGAACGTACCGAAGAGTATGGGGGGGTAGCTCGCTACGGGGTTGAGGAGTTTGTCTCTGACAACGTGGTGATCGTACGCAATGTGCTTGAGGGGGAGCGTCGCCGCCGCACCATGGAAATTCTTAAGCTGCGGGGTACCACCCACATGAAGGGGGAGTATCCCTTCACCATTACCAACGACGGCATCAACATCTTTCCTCTGGGTGCTATGCGCCTCACTCAGCGCTCTTCTAACGTGCGGGTGTCTTCAGGTGTGCCCACCCTGGACGAAATGTGTGGCGGCGGCTTCTTCAAAGACTCGATTATTTTGGCGACGGGGGCGACGGGCACCGGCAAAACCATGCTGGTGAGCAAGTTCTTGCAGAACGCCTGTGAGGGCGGCGATCGCGCCGTGCTGTTCGCCTACGAGGAGTCCCGCGCCCAGCTATCGCGCAACGCTTCCTCCTGGGGCATCGATTTTGAAGAGCTAGAGCAGCAGGGCCTGCTGCGGATTATCTGCGCTTACCCAGAGTCCGCGGGCTTAGAGGATCACTTGCAGATCATCAAATCTGAGATCGCCGAGTTTAAGCCTTCCCGCATCGCCATCGACTCGCTGTCGGCCCTGGCGCGAGGAGTGAGCAACAATGCCTTTCGGCAGTTTGTCATCGGCGTCACCGGATTTGCTAAGCAGGAGGAGATCACCGGGTTTTTCACCAACACCACGGATCAGTTCATGGGGTCCCATTCCATCACCGACTCCCATATCTCCACCATCACCGACACCATCTTGATGCTGCAGTACGTAGAGATTCGCGGTGAAATGTCCCGGGCCATTAACGTCTTCAAGATGCGGGGCTCTTGGCACGACAAAGGTATCCGAGAGTACATCATCGACGCCCATGGTCCTCAAATTAAGGGCTCCTTCCGAGAGTACGAGCGAATCATTAGCGGCTCACCCAACCGGATTGCCGTCAACGAGCGCAATGAGCTGTCCCGGATTGTGCAGAACTTTAAGGATGGGGAGGATGAGGATTAGCGGTCAGCAGGCGCGATCGCCACGTAGGCCCCCAGCCCAATCAGCATCCACCCTGAAGCCTGCTGCTGCCGTCGTCTGGCCCGGCTGTTGGCCAGCCACCGCCCTACTGGCCCCGCTAGCCCAATCACCACCAAGTCCACTAGGGTGTTGAGCAGCACCGACAGTGAGCCCAGCAGCAGAAATTGCATCACCACGGGGCTAGTGGAGCTCACAAACTGGGGAATAAACGCCAGGAAAAATAGAGCGGTCTTGGGGTTCAGCACCTCTGTGGTGACCCCTTGAAAAAATGCGCTGCGGCTGACGGCGGCAGGGGATAGTGTCCTAGGGTCCCCCCGTTGGCGCAGGGTTTGAATCCCCAAGTAAATGAGATATGCGGCCCCGGCATACTTCACCAGACCAAAGGCCAGGGCGCTGGTAGCCAGCAGCACCGAGAGCCCCAGTGCCGCCGCCACCACATGCACCATCCCTCCGGCACTGGTGCCAAGGGCAGAAGCCAGCCCTTCGCGCCGCCCA
Source organism: Cyanobacteria bacterium P01_A01_bin.135 (assembly GCA_039814955.1). GTDB lineage: Bacteria > Cyanobacteriota > Cyanobacteriia > CAKZMO01 > CAKZMO01 > JBCCAG01. Next base: position 326 of record JBCCAG010000274.1, on the reverse strand, counting down.
CCTCGGATGCTGCGGGTGAGAACGTAGAAGATGCCGGGGCCAGGGGTGATAGCCAGAATGACAGCGGCGGTAAGAAACAGCGTGAAGTTGTCTATGTTAGGCATTGAAGGCCAGGTTGAAAGACCTACCGGCCAATACGCAGCAGCTCTACGTCGAAAATTAGCGTGGCATTAGGAGGGATCACACCGCCTGCCCCGCGCGCCCCGTAGCCTAGCTCTGGGGGAATGATTAACCGGCGCTGCCCGCCCACCTTCATAGTGGCAATGCCCTCATCCCAGCCCTTGATTACGCGGCCTGCCCCTAAGGGGAAAGAGAAGGGCCGGTTG
>JBCCAG010000007.1:0-18402 GCA_039814955.1 Cyanobacteria bacterium P01_A01_bin.135 | reverse complement strand
CTCAGCTCTTCGCTGTAGCTCGCAACTTTGCCTTGAACCTGTACCGCTCTAACGGATTCAACAACATGGCTCAGGCTGAGCGTAAATGCAAGTTTGGCCTAGACATCCTCAAGCGCATCTTTAGAATGAAATAGCCCTGACTTAGCACGGGCTTTGAAGCACCAAATTGTCAAGATTTACAATTGGCAGGCCGTATTTTTGCGTTTGCGCTTAAAATTGATTTCGATGTCAGCTCCCTGCGGCATAAGCACCTACAGAAAACAGCGATCGCCTCAGCTACCCCAAAATTTATCGCGGCATAGAATTGACGTCTCAGAAATGAATAATTTCTTTATAATGCATTCTCGCCAGCACAGAACTGCTAGGTATGGCAGCGCGATCGCCTTTGTCTTGGTCTCAGCAACGATCCTGGACCAGGTGGTCGCGCAACCCGTGCCGACGTCGCCGTTTCTTAGCCAGTGCTTACAGGCGAACGCTAGCAGCAATAATTCAACGGTGGTAGCGCTGTTGAGCGCTGCAGATACCACTGACTGCCTTGAAGCGTCTCAGAGACTATCCAGTAGACGCGACCTGTCGCTTCCCGGCCTCCAGCTTCAGGACATCAGCGCCCTTTCCAGCTTTCCACAACTCGCCGAGTTGTATCTAGACGGCAATCAAATCACCGACCTGACACCCCTCCGCCGACTCTCGAACCTGCAGTCCCTCTCCTTGAGCGGCAATGGCATCAGCGATATTGCCCCGCTCAGTTGGCTAACAGCTCTAACCGAGCTTTACCTCAATCAAAACCAACTGCAGGACCTGCAGCCGTTGGCGGCATTGACGAACCTGGAAGAGCTGCAGCTCAACGACAACGCAATTCAGAACTTGCAGCCCCTCAGCAGCCTAACCCACCTGACACATCTAGAATTCTCCAGGAATCAGGCTAGCGACCTCCAGCCGCTTCAGCCCCTCAGCAATTTAGAAATCCTCAGCCTGGATGGAAACCAAATTACTCAGCTCGCTCCGCTGGCAGCACTTAATAACTTGACCGTGCTCTATCTCGACAGGAATCAGGTCAACGATGCCAGCCCCTTGCTCGACCTAACGCAGCTCACCGAGCTGTATCTTAACGGCAACCCCATGGCCGAAGGCGATCGCCTCTCGGTTGAGCAGGTTGTTCACCGCCGTCGCCTAGAGCTTACGCAAGCCTGTCCAGGCTGTAACCTCACCAACCTCGACCTCAGCAACGCTGATTTGATTGGCGCGAGCCTGTCACGGGCAGACCTGTCAGGGGCAAACCTGTCGGGGGCAGATCTGGTTGGAGCAAACCTCACCTATGCCGACCTACGCAACGCCAATTTAGAAGGCGCTGACCTATCAGCAGCTGCGCTACAAGACGCCGACCTTGCCGGGGCAGTGCAGCAAAATACCATTCTCTGTGGGGCAACCTTGCCCAACGGAGACCAAGTTACCTGCCCTTGATATTCGAGCCATGATGCCCCCGAAGCTCTCAATTTCCCTGGTTGCCATACCGCTAATGCTGGCTGTTCCCGCCGCGGCCACTGAGCTGCTCAGCTTTGTGGACTGGTGTAATCAGAGTCAACTTCCCGCTGCCGAGCGCCACACGGTAGATGTTTTGCTAGAAGAGGCAGGCAGTCAAGACTGCAATACCGCCAGCAACCACTTACAAAGCCTCAGCGTACTGGACTTAACTGGTCGCCAGATCGTCAGCCTCGCGCCCCTATCGTCATTCACCCAGCTTCAAACGCTGCGCCTGGATCAAAATCAAATCACTGACCTATCGCCCCTAGCGCCGCTAGTTGACCTGGAAGCCCTGTATTTTTACCAGAACCAGGTTGACGACATAGATGCGATCGCCCCTCTAACTCAGCTCACCACCCTATACCTTGACCAAAACCAAATCCAAGACCTCAGTCCCCTCAGCGGTCTCAACAAGCTGGATATCCTTTACGCCAACAGCAACCGCATTGAATCGGTAGAGCCCCTGTCGCAACTGCCCCTCACCCAGCTCTATCTGTCGGGCAACCAAATTCTGGAGGCCGCGCCGCTGCGATCGCTCATCCGCCTCACCCACCTCGACCTCAGCTATAACCAAGTTAGCGCCGCCGCGCCGCTAGCAGCCTCAACCCGTCTGGTTTCCCTCGACGTAGGGAACAACCCCATTGGCAACATCGGCCCCCTGTCCGCCCTACAGCAGCTCAACAAGCTAGAGCTCTTCAACCTCCCCTTAAACCGCAAAGCTTGCCCTGTCTCCCCTGCCACCATCTGCAGCTTTACCGACGATGCCGCCGAGCTGTACCAGCAGGGAAAAGACCAGTTGGAGTATAGTGATTTAGACCAAGCGCAGAGCGCCTTTGAAGCTGCTCTGGAGATATACCGCACCACCGGCAACCGCTTGCGGGAGAGCGACGCACTCGACCGTATCGGCAATATCTACGCCGAGCGGGGCGAATACGCCAACGCCCTAGACTACTACCGAGACAGCCAGGCAGTGCGCCAGGCTATCGGCGATCCCCAAGGGGATATAGATTCCCTGGCCTACCTGGGGGAGACCTACATTCGCCTGGGCCGCACCGAGCAGGCGATCGCCCTGCTGGAGCAGGCTCTGGAGGAATACCAAACTATACGTGATGCGATTGACCTCCGAGGCACAGACCGCGAAGGCCAGGTGCAGGAAGGTCTAATTTACAGGGCGCTGGCGCTGGCCTATAGCCGCTCTGACAATCCTGACCAAGCCCTACGCTTCGCCAAGCTCAGCCTGGCCGACTACCGGAAAAACGGCGACGACGCTGGTGAGGCGATCGCCCTAGTCCGAGTCGGGGAAGCCTACCTAGAGCAGGGCAACCCCGAAAAAGCGCGGCTCTACCTCAACAAAGCGCTGCGCGTCTCCCAACATGAGGGCGACCCCGCTGGCGAAGCCCGCAGCCGCTACGGCCTAGGCCAGCTCGCCGCCCAGCAAAATAGCCCAGATGAGGCGATCGCCCAGTACGACCAGGCCCTTGCCCTGTGGCGCAGCCTCAAGGGCCAAGGCAGCGGTGCTACCGATGACGGAACCTACCTAGTTGGCGAAGCAGAAACTCTGAACGCAAAAGGGGCGCTTCTTTTAGAGCAGGGCAAGCCAGAGGCCGCGGTAGACGCGCTAGGTGAGGCCATCACCGCTTGGGAGCAGCAGCGCCCTGGCCTCACCGATGCCGACAAAATCTCTATTATTGACACCCAGGGCCACACCTACGCCCTGCAGCAGCAGGCCCTCGTGGCAATGGGGGATATCGAGAAGGCGCTAGAAATCTCCGAACGGGGGCGATCGCGGGCATTTGCAGAACTGCTGGCTCACCGGCTGGGGCTACAGGGGGAAGAACCGTCCTCCCAGCAGGCGCAGCCGCCCGACATTGCGGCCATCAAGGCGATCGCCCAAGCCCAGGATGTTCTTTTGGTAGAGTATTCGCTGGTCGGAGATGAGCTATACATCTGGGTAGTGGAGCCGACGGGGGAGATTCACTTTCGCCAGCGTCCAGTAGAAGAACCGCTAGAAGACATGGTGGTGCGGCGGCGCAAGGCCCTAGAAATACCCGGGGGAGCGCTGCGTAACGCCGGTATTGAGGTGGTTTGGAAAAATCGACCCCCGAGCCACGATATCCTTCGCCCGCTTCACCAGCTTTTAATTGAGCCCATCGCTGATGTGCTGCACGGTGAGGGCGGGGTAAATTACGGCACCCCGGTGGTCATCATTCCCCATCAAGAGCTGTTCCTGCTCCCCTTCGCCGCCCTCCCCGATGAGGCAGGCACCATGCTGATCGACAAGCATCCGCTGCTGTTCTCCCCCGCCATTGGAGTGCTCAACGCCTCTTCCAAGCGATCGCCCTTGCGCATCGGCTCCGATACTGCCCTGGTGGTGGGTAACCCCCAAATGCCCGATCAGCCTGGCTACAGCTTCCCCTTAAGTGAGCTTCCAGGAGCAGAGCAGGAAGCTCTAGTTATCTCGCCTTTGCTCAACACCACACCGCTGATTGACGCTGCGGCAACGAAGGCCGCTGTAATATCTCAGATAGAGACGGCGTCGATTGTTCATCTAGCCACCCACGGCCTATTGAACGAGTTGGATACCGGCGTTCCCGGTGCCCTGGCCTTTACCCCAACGCCAGACGAGCATACCGACGGCTACAGCGATAACGGCTACCTCACCACTGATGAGATTTCTAAACTGACCATGGAAGCCCGGCTGGTGGTGCTGAGCGCCTGCGATACGGGCCGGGGGCGAATCACCGGAGATGGCGTTGTGGGCCTCTCCCGCTCGTTTTTGACGGCGGGGGTAGAAAGCGTGGTGGTGACGCTGTGGGCCATTGATGACGGCACAACGGCGGAGCTGATGGCGGAATTCTACCAACGGCTTCAGCAGCAGCCCAACCGGGCTGTGGCTCTGCAGCAGGCGATGATTGAGACCCGCGATCGCTACCCCAATGACCTTTCTAAGTGGGCAGCATTTACGCTATTTGGGGCAGCGGAGTAGCGACGCTTGGTGGTCTTTACTAGAGGCCGTTACCGATGATTATGAAGGGAGCCCAGTAGTAAGGATGGGCGTAGCGAGAGGCAGCGTCAGCTCTGCTTTGCGGCGTAACGGTGGCGTAGGGCGTAGCGCTGCGGCTGGTGCTGAAGTCTGCGTCAGTGCTGCCGCGCAGCATCTGGAGCTGAGCCACTTGCATCGCTTGGGCGATGGTAACCGGCTCCTCGGCAGTGTTCTGGGCTAGGTTGCCGTAGAAAGCCTGCATGAGCTGGCTGGTGCTGTCGTCGTTCACCTGCCACATGGAGGCGATCACCGTATCCACCCCAGCATCGATAAAGGTTTGCGCAATGCCGGAGATTTCCTTACCATCTGGGTTCAGCGCCCCGTCTGTATTAGGAATACGGCCTCCGAGGGCGGTTTCACAGGCGGAGAGTACCACCATGCTCAGGGAGCGAAATTCAGCACCTAGATCTTGAATTTGGGAGATGCGCCAGTCTTTCTTGGTGCCTAGCATCAGGTAGGAGGAGTACAAGTTGGTGGGCAGGTAAACGCCGTGGGTAGCGATATGAAGGATATGGTGACCCGCCAGGTCGTAGAAAGCGGTGTCGTCAAACTGGCTGTTAAGCCGCGCTTGGCCGGTGTAGATACCCGCCTCATCGGAGCCGCCGGCTTGACGGACAATGGCATTTAGCTCCTGAGGAACGCCGGGGAGGGCGTTGAAGCCAAAGACGTCGTCGGTGGGGTCAGTGTCGGGGACAGGATCTGAGAGGCCCAAGGCCATTACCGAAATTTCGCTGGGGTCTTGGGGCAGAGGCGTATTGGTTTGGCTCAGCCAAGCTGCGGTAACGGTGGAAACGGTGAAGTCTTCGATCAAGTAGCGATCGCCATCAAATAGGGTAGCCATGGGGACGTAGCGGACGGCGCGGTCTAGGGCAAATACCAGATTTCGAATCTCGTTTTGTGCTAATTCTTGCCGTAATTCTTCCGGCAGTAGCCAGTCGTGGAGCTGCTGTGAAACTGCTTGAATAGTGGGAATGTCGCTAGCGGTGCAGCCGCCCTGCTCGCACTGGGCCATGAGATCGTGGTATTCAAACACCACCCGGTTAATGTCCGCTTCCCCTACGCCCTCGACATAGATAGGCTCGGCCAAGCCGCCCTGGGTTGCCCAGAGAATCAGCAGCCGGTTTTCCAGGACGACGGGGTAAATTAGCACGGTGCCAGGCTGAGCATCGACGATCTTCTGGACGTCTTCGTAGATCAGGTCTTGTGGGTCGGGGGCTTCGTCATCGGCGGCGCGGCGATCGCTAAGGGCGGCTTCTAGATTGCGAACGGCGTCGTTGTAGGTGGCATTGCGCTGGCTGCGTTGCTGCTTAAGGCTGATGAGCTGCTGGCGATTGCAGTTGGGGTCGGCTTCGCATTTGAGGATATCTGCGCCGAGCTGGATGAGGCTAAAGTATTCCTCTGCGGTGCGGGCTTCTTCAGGAAATTCGTCTACGCCGGGGGTAGTGTCGCCGCTGCGGGTGTAATCTTTGATTTCTTGGAATTTGAGCAGCTCGATGACTTGCAGGGCTTCGAGGATGCGGCCTTGGGAGACGAGGAGATCGGCGAGGCGGCGGTAGGTGCTGGAGACGGTCGCAGTATAGGACTTGAGGAGGTCATTGTCGTTGATGTCTCGGCGAATATCTTCACGGACATTGACGGACTGTTTATAGAAGACGATGGCGAGTTCGGGTTGATTGGTGGCTTCGAAAAGGACAGCAAGATTGTTGAGGCCATGGGCTTCCCCAGCGCGATCGCCGATCTCTCGGGTAATGATAAGCTGTTGCTCATATAGGTCGATGCCCTCCTGATGCTGGCCTAGCCTGTTGTAAGTATTTCCTAAATTCCCCAGCGCCCTACCTTCCCCAGCGCGATCGCCGATCTCTCGGGTAATGATAAGCTGTTGCTCATATAGGTCAATGGCCTGCTGATACTGACCTAGCTTGTCGTAGACACTGCCCAAATTCCCCAAAGCGACACCTTCCCCATCACGGTCATCAATCTCTCGAGTAATGACGAGCTGTTGCTCGTACAGGTCGATGACTTCCTGATGCTGACTTAAGCTTAGGTAGACACTGCCCAAATTTCCCAGCACGCGACCTTCCCCATCACGATCACCAATCTCTCGAGCAATGGCAAGTCGTTTCTCATACAAGTCAATGGCCTCCTGATACTGACCTAGCTTGTTGTAGGCATTTCCCAAGTTGCCCAGAGCGCGACCTTCCCCATTGCGGTCGCCGATCTCTCGCACAATGATGAGCTGTTGCTCGTATAGGTCGATGGCTTCCTGATACTGACTTAAGCTTAGGTAGGCAATGCCCGAGTTTCCTAGCGCGCGGCCTTCCCCAGCACGGTCATCGATCTCTCGGGTGATGATGAGCTGTTGCTCGTACAGGTCAATGGCCTCCTGATACTGACCTAGCTTGTTGTAGGCATTTCCCAAGTTGCCCAGCGCATTACCTTCTCCAGCGCGGTCACCGATCTCTCGGGTGATGATGAGCTGTTGCTCATATAGGTCAATGGCCTCCTGATACTGACCTCGCCTTTCGTAAACAATGCCCAGGTTTCCCAACGTATAACTTTCCCCAGTGCGGTCATCAACCTCTCGAGCTATTGCAAGTCGTTGCTCGTATAGGTCAATGGCCTCCTGATATTGACTTAGGATCTCGTAAACAACACCCAAGTTTCCCAGCGTGATGCCTTCCCCAGCACGATCTTCGATCTCCCGCATAATAGCGAGAGCTTGCTCATGATACTCAATAGCTGTTTGGTACTGTCCTACGTCGCTAAGGACTGCACCGATAGCTGTCAGAGTATGCCCTAGTCCGTACATTTCTCCCAGTGTTTGATAAATTTTCATTGCTGTATGCAAAGATACCAGCGCCTCACGAAACTGACTAGTACGATACTGCTGCACTCCTTCCTCATATAATCTATCTGCCCGCTCAAGATCCGTTTCAGCCGTAGCCTCTTGCGCGATGATAGCAGGAGCAACCAACGTCATAGGCGCGATCGCTACAGGACAAACAGCACACAGCAATAGCAGTAAATAGCGCATGGGTCCCAGCTAGAAAATGGACATACAAACCAATACCTCTCATCAAACCGCAGGTATGGGTCATTTCCCATTGTTCGCAACAATTTCTTTAGCGGCCTATCCCGCCTATCCCGCTCCCTCGAAACAATGCCAATCAAAATGCGGGTCAGCAGTTCTAGCTCCTGCGGCACTCGGTAAAGCGTCAAATCCTCCACCAGGTGCTGCTTCCCCCGCTGCAACATCCCAAACTGCCAAATCTCCCTCGTGCTCAATGCCCCATACAGCACCGGCACCTCGCTCTGGCTTGAGGATTTTGGGTTTATGCATAGGAGCGATATTGCACTGTAGGCTTGCCTCCAGTTCATGCAACCTACTGCCGTGAATTCTGCTACGCAAGAGAAAATTCCATAGCTCCAGCGCTTTCAGAAGTACGTGGAAGTAGCGATCGCCCCTGCACATGCTCCGCAAGCGATCGCCCGGTGGGCCATAAATTAATCTCACCCTTGTACGCCTATTTGTGTGAGGAAGCATCACCATGGAACCCAACACGACTCCCAATGTCCTGTCTCAGCAACCCTTCTTCTCTCCCATCTGGTTCGGCTCCTTAGAAGCGTTCGACCCAGTCAATCCCCTGCGCAGCGATCGCCGCTTCGATGATTTTTACCTGCAGGGTGTTGCCCCGGGGAGCGAGGTTGCTCTTAACCTTAGCTCTGATGAAATCGATGCCTTCTTGCAGCTCATCAACGCCGATACCGGCGAAGTCGTTGCATTCAACGACGACAGCAACGGCAGCCTCAACTCCCAGCTTTCGTTCACCGTCCAGCCAAACGTTGACTACATCGTCCGAACCACCTCCTTCGCCGCAGGCGACATCGGCAGCTACACCCTCTCCACTGGTGGCGGTCTGCTCACCCCAGCAACCCCGCTTTCCAGCAACCAGGTGGTCACTGGGAGCCTTAGCTTTGGTGACTTTCCTAACCCCAACCGCGAGGGCCGGTTCTACGACGGCTATCTGTTGAGCACTCAACCAGGAGAACTGGTGACCATCAACGCTGCTGGCAGCTTTGATGCCTTCCTGCAGCTTGTCGACGCGGATACAGGGGCGCTGCTGGCCCAAGACGACGACAGCGGCCCCGGCCTCGATGCCTCCCTCTCCTTCGTTGCCGCCCGCGATCGCCGCTATATCGTCCAGGCCACCTCCTTTGGCACCGACGTCACCGGAGACTATACCCTCAGCGTCCAGTCGGTTCAACCCAGCACGCCTGACGATCCTCTCATCGGGTTCGACCCCTACAGCTTTGGCCTCACGCCTGACGACCTTAATAGCCCCACCAATGGCTTTGGTAACAACATCGCCAACCCAGAATGGGGCGCGGCGGGGTCTCCCTTCCGCGATCGCGTTCCGCTGGACTACGAGGACGGCTTTTCTACTCCTACCGGCCAAGACCGCCCCAATCCCCGCGTGATCAGCAACGCCATCTCCCAGCAGGATGGGCTGGTGCCCGAGCCCCGCGGCCTTACTAACCTGATTTGGGGCTGGGGACAGTTCCTAGACCACGACATCACCCTCAACCCCGATGTGCCGGAGGAAGAGGCTGAAGCCGAGGGGCTAGTGGTGGAGATCGAAATCCCTGAGAATGACCCAGCCCTCAACCCCAGTAACGTCATTAGCCTGCGAGAGAGCCAGTTTGTGGAGGGGACGGGAACAAGCCCCGACAACCCCCGCCGCTTGCCCAACGCCATCACTGCCTTTGTAGATGGCTCGAACGTCTATGGGTCAGGCGACGATCAGCTTTCGGAGTTGCGGGCCTTTAGCGGTGGACGGCTGCGCACGAGCCCCGGGAATCTGCTGCCTCTTTCCACCCAAGGGCGACCCCAGTTCCTAGCTGGGGACGAACGGGCCAACGAAAACTCGGTGCTCACCTCCCTGCATACCCTGTTCGTGCGGGAGCACAACCGACTTGCAGGCGAACTGGCTGATGAGCACCCCGACTGGACAGATGAGCAAATTTTTCAGCGGGCGCGTCAGATCAACATTGCCCAGATGCAGAACATTACCTTTAACGAGTACCTACCGACGCTGCTGGGCGAAGTCTTGCCCAGCTATACCGGCTACGACCCCACCATCGACCCGTCGATCCAGCGCGTGTTTGCGGTAGCCGCCTTCCGCCTGGGGCACACCCAGCTCAGCTCTGTGGTACCCCAGCTCAACCCAGATGGGACCCCTGGCGGCGATCGCCGGTTGAGCGACATCTTCTTCCCCGGTGTAGGCCTGCTGCAGGAGGAGGGTATTGACGGCTTTTTGCGGGGGGTGGCCTCTTCTTTGAGCCAGCGGGTAGATAACCAGGTGATCGAAGACGTGCGTAGCCTGCTATTCGGGGAAGGTCCCAACTCCCCCGCCCGGGACCTCGCGGCTATCAACATCGAGCGAGGACGGCTCAACGGCCTGGCGGACTACAATACGGTGCGGGAGTCCTTTGGTCTGGCGCGGGTCACCAGCTTTGCTGAGATCAGCGCCAATCCAGAAGTTCAGGAGGCCTTGCAGGGGCTGTACGGCAGCGTCAACAATATCGACGCCTTTGTGGGACTCTTAGCTGAGGATTTAGAGCTGAGTAGCAGCGTGGGCGAAACCGTAGGTGCCATTTTGCAGGACCAGTTTGCGCGGCTGCGAGACGGCGATCGCTTCTACTTTGAGAACACCCTCCTTCCCCAAGAGGTAGAAGCCGTTCAGCAGGTTGGCCTGTCAGACATCATCCGCCGCAACACCAATACCGTCATTATTCAAGACAACGCTTTCTCCCTGTTCAATACCGGCAGCGATAGCGGGGAGCGGATCGATGGTGGCCTGGGGGATGACGTTATTCTCGGTAACGGCGGCGATGACGTCGTGGTAGGGTTCGCCGGGGAAGATACTCTGCTTGGTGGCAGCGGTAACGATACGCTCTTTGGGGGTGCCCAGGGCGATCGCCTGTTTGGTGGCACCGGCAACGATATTCTCCGGGGGGATGGCGGTGACGATACCTTGATTGGTGGCACCGGCAACGATATCCTCAACGGCGCTAACGCCCGCACCGCTGGCGTTGGTCAGCATGACGTGTTGACCGGCGGGGCAGGCCGCGATCGCTTTATCCTGGGGGACATTGAGGCGATTTACTACCTAGATGGCCACCCCACCAACCTCGGCTTCCTCGATTTCGCCCGCATCACCGACTTTGAGGCCGGTGAAGACGAGATTCAGCTCCAGGGCAGTGGGACTGACTATGAGCTAGAGCGGTTCTCGCTCGGTAGTGGCAGGGCGGATGTGCGGCTGCTCTATCGCCCAGAGGCCACAGGCTCGGCGGAGCTAATTGCCATCCTGGACAATGTGACCGACAGCGACGCTGCGGTTCGCAACAGCTTCACCTTCGTATAGCTCGTCACCTCTGGGGGTTTGGATGAGGCATAAGGATGAAATTCTCCTTGTGCCTTTTTTCGGTATTGGGCTGTACTTTCATCTAACCTGTAGTAAACACGGGTCGATAGAAAAACTTGCTCAGGCCGTTTCCAGAGCGCCTCTGATAGCTGCCGATGTATGTACGGGCGGTCCACAGCCACGCTGAGAATTGATATCACGGAGGGCAAAGCGATCGCCTTCAAACAGGATAAAGCGCTTGCGACAGCTGCAGCTACAAAGAACACAAAGAAATACCCTAGCCCCGATTAGGGAGCTAGAGCATTTCCTGCATCACCGCAAAGGTTCAGCGACGGGAAACTTCCCTAAGCCTCAAACACCTCAAGCTGGCCAATATCGACAAACTCATCCGCCGCCTCCCTCAGCACCCGGCTCACATTTTGCGGGAAGCTTGCCACTTCGACCCGGCGGTGCTGCTGCTGCACCCGCTGCACCGCGCCCAGCATATCCCCATCACCTGTAACGAGAACGGCGGTGTCGTAGTCCTTCGCGAACTCCATCATCTTGAGCACAATCTCCGTATCAATGCCTTTCTCCCGCAGCTCGTTATTTTCCCCCCGGACGACGGGCTTACTCACGATTTCGAGGGGCTGGTTCAGCCGTCGGAGATAGTCCAAAAATCCGCTCATGCCGGAATTGCTCCTATCCACGCCGGTGAAGTACAGCACCTTACTCACTGCTGAAGCGCCATGCCTAAAACAGGTGAAGAGCTTATCGTAATCGAGCCGCCCTTTGTTTTGCTCTCTAGCAGAGTAGTAGAGGTTGGAGCCGTCAACAAAGACCATCACCCGGCCCCTCGGGTACACGGCCTGCTTGAACTGAGCTAGCTCGAGCCGGACAGCACCGAGCTGCGCTTCAGTCGCTTCTAGCAGGTTCGCTTGCTGATTGTGCAGCTTCAGCATCTCGCTGCGCCTAGCGTAATTGGGGTCCAGAAGACCCAACCCAACCGTTGCTGAGGCGGACAGGGCACCCAGATTAGGACTACCGGAAACGCCGCCCACCAAAGCCCCCACTAAAGCGGGCTTGATGATTTTCAGAACTGTGGGGTTAGCCGTGAGCTTGGCGAGAGCAGAGGGTTGGGAAGAATTAAAGCCTACAGTCATTGCCTATTACCTCAATTTGAGACTTGCATAAGGACCTTTGCGCCCTACTCGCACATAGGTCCTGCTCAGAGGTAGGTATGGGCTTTTGGCATGTGTGGCGCGTCACTGTGCCTGGGGACAAATCCTCAGCAACTGGGCCTCTAGCACGGTCACTAGCTCTGTCGAAGGCTGCTGAATTGAAAGCACTTCGCGCCAGAACTCCGGCCACAGCTCAGCTTGAGCAAATGCATCTGCCTGGGCCAAGCTTTCCGCCTCGGGAGTGCTGCCCTCTGAGCTGCTGGGTACGGTAACGGAAGCTGCACGGAATTTTGTTGGGCCAAAGGATGAGCTATTGGCGTTGGCGTAAAACAGGTACTCCTGATCAGGCTCAAGCTGGATGTCGGGGCTGATGGCGTAGATGGGCTCGTTGAGCAAGGGTGCCTCAAAGACAAACTGTGATCGCTGCAGAATGTCGTCCTCTGACAGCTCTCCGGTCCAGACAGGCTCTACTACTCCTACGGCATAAATTTCAACTTGATCTGCTGCGCCTTGCCAAAGCAGTTGGGGGCGATCGCTCTGGACGATGCCGCTAGAGTTGGGGGCGATCGCACAGAAGTAGCCGCCTCTCGAGCCGTGCGGTGTTGGTTCATCTGGGGGATCATTATCAAAAAAGTCACTCCAAAACGCGGCCTGCCCAGCGGGGGCGATCGCCAGCAAGCTAACTGTAGAAAGACTTGCAAGCGCCAAGATACGACAGCACTGCACCAGAATTTGAGTTTGAGTACGCATGATAACTAAGGGGTAGATGGACTGGACAGGTAGCGAAGAAGAACATAGCTGCAGGCTGTGGCCACTGGCAGCACAATCGGCAGCAAGATGGCGGCGGGGGAAAGGTAAAGCTCTAGCGATAGCAGCGCATAGCCAGCAGCAAGTCCTGCCGTAATGGCAAGCTCTTTCGGACCTAGGGGACGCCTGTTCCAGCGCCGCTGACTCAGCAGCACTTTTGCTAGTAGGGCCGCAATCAATATTAGCCACAAATCTGGGATGGGAATGACCAAGCGCTGGCGTAAAAAATGATGGATCTGATATGCATGGATCTCACTACCCGTTGTCCGCCAAAGCGGTCCATCCCCCTCTCTTTGCCCATACCAATATCTCAGGGCTAATGGGGCTGGGAGGTTATCTTGGCCTGGGGTAATACCGGCCTCCGCATAACCTCCTGGGGCAACGATAACGATTTGCTGATCTAATGGCGCTGCGAGTTGCGGCGGTAAAGATTCGTTCTCCAAAAGAGTTTTCGCCGAGAGAGTATCATACACCTGGGTAATTGGAACCGAGAAGTCCATGATAGGGTCAAGCCACCGCTGCTCAAAGTCATAGGACAGAGACGTTAGCGGATTTTGAACACTTCGAGCAGTAAGTGATTCTGGTCGATATAGATTGACCAAGACATAGGCGAGTACTGACGGATCGCTTTGACCGGCAGACACCCTCGTTAGGTGGTGATTACGTAGGTCTATGTTTCCTGCTCGGCTACCATTGGCGATTTGGGGCAGGGCATAGTTCCACTGTCCCTGCGCTTCGTGGGCTGCAAATACGAATTCAACGCCTTGAGAATTTGCTTCTTTCACCACCTGAGCCAGTACCTCAGTTTCACCTTGTGGTCGGTCAAGCAAGTAATCTACACCTACAACGCTAGGCTGGTAGCTGGCCAATGCTTCAATGACTTCAGCCAGATACTGGCGGTCTATAGGATGACGGTCTTCAATATTTGCGGCCTTTAGAGAAGCCTCATCAATTTGGATGAGCATCACTGGCGGAAGGATAGCGGGCTCTATCCTTCCCATTAAATGCCGATACCTGGCCTGATTCAAAATCCGCCGTTCCAATAGCCAGCTTTGCACTGGTAGCGGCCAGCTTATTGCTGCCAGCAGCCCCAGAGCGATCGCTTCTTTTATTGTGGGCCGTAGCTTCTGCAGCCGCTGCCGCCAACCGTAGGGCTGAAGCTGAAACAGCGGCGCGCCAGGGTGACGGAATAGAGACAGTACTAGAGCGGCCGAAGGATAAGTAACCTCAGCCTTTTTCAAAGACTCTGTCGCCGTAACTAGGGCAGTGTGAACATCTTGATAATCAGCTATTCTCTGTAGAAACTGCGGTAAGAAGAGATGAGCTACCCGGTTGTGGATGGGCTCTCGCATAACGGCAGCTTGACTCAGCCCCAAACCGATTAGGGCAGCGGCGATATCCATGCCCTTACAGGAGTTGAAAATAGCGAACTGCAGGCCCCGCTGCTGCGCCTGCCGCAAGTATGGCGCGATCTCCTTCAGGGTAATGGCCGTATTGGGGGCGATCGCTAGCTCCCCGCCTAGCCCAGCCTTCTCGTTGCTGTGCCCTGCAAAGAATAGAATATCCCAACCCCGCTCGTCAGCGATCGCCTCAATAATCTGCGTCTTTAGCGTCTCCACATCCGCGCCCGGCTGCCAACCGACAAACACCACCTCTGCCCGCATCGTTAGGGCCTGCACCGCCCGTCGGTCTTCCCGAAAGTCTAATCCCGTATCATCCCCCAAAATTGCCAATACTCGAGGGCGGCGACGAGAGCTATGGGAAGCGACAACACGGACCTCTTCTGGCGTACGGGCAATGCGAACGTTGCCACTGGCAGCAAAGTCACGGGCAATCTCCCAGGCCTCCCAAGGCAGGCGAGCGATTTCAGGAGAGCAGGTTAAAAAGATATCCACCACAGCGTCAGCTGCACGGCTAGCATTGGCAATCTCAGCGCGAATCTCATATAGATTTGGATGACGCAGCCACCGATGGAAGGTGTGCAGTAGCTCGTGTTCGGCCTGTACTAACCGCCCATGCCAATCGTTAGGTGTCGCCACAACGCTACCACCGCCCACGGGCTTACCGCGTAAACCGCTGCCGGGCTCTGACGGCTTTAGGGAAATCGGCAGGGTCTGGTAGAAGCTGCGGTATGTGCGCTGCCAGTCGTCATAACGCTGTAGTAAAGATTCTGGAAACGGTACACGGACCTCTAGTCGCCGCTCGCCCTCCCAGCGCAGGTTAAATAGGCAGATTTGCCCAACGCGCTGGACCCCAAGTTCAAAGCTGGTCATGATGCGCTGAAGGTAAAGGGCGGCAGGGTAATAGTGGCCCCATTGGTGAGGTCTACAGTGACCCAGAAGCGCTCGTGCCATTCCCCCTCTACCTGAGAGAATAGGTAGGCATCTGGTCCCGACACTTCTAGAGTTTGGGTATCCAAGCTCTGTGCCTCGTCATGAATGCTGAGGGTAATACCCGCGGGTAGGTCCTGGCCGGATTGTGGTCCCAACAGCAATAGCAGTCGCCAGGTCTGCTCCGTAGCGCTGCT
Source organism: Cyanobacteria bacterium P01_A01_bin.135 (assembly GCA_039814955.1). Lineage (GTDB taxonomy): Bacteria > Cyanobacteriota > Cyanobacteriia > CAKZMO01 > CAKZMO01 > JBCCAG01. Next base: position 2,919 of record JBCCAG010000007.1, on the reverse strand, counting down.
CAAGTCCCAAGTAATAGCGTAGAGCCGTACCGACACCGTTTCCCAAGTTAGATCGCGGTACGCGGCCCGTGCCTGGGCCGGAATTGTGACTCCGCTTTGGGCTAGGGAAGTCATGGCATCTTCAAACTGCTCCATAGGCGATCGCGTATACCGCATCGCTGTGGCTTGGGGGCGGGCAGGCAGCAGCAGCCAATCCCACTCTTGCGCCACCTGGTCTAGTTGTCCCTGGAGCCAGCGGCCCGCATTGATGGCCGCTTGGGTCACTGCGACTTGGAGTGAATCCGCAGGCGGTATTGGGTCTGCTGCTAGGTTTCCGAGATGGGGCTGCACTAAGATGACCGCTGCCTGCTCCCAGGTGAGCAGCTTCCAGATGGGTTTCATGAACTGTAGCCGGTTCTCTAAGGTTGTGAGCGCTGCCTGCACCTGATCTACCGGCAGCACATTGGGCGATGTCACCAGGGGGATAGCAGAAATCGCGGTAGGGGGTAAGCAGCGTATAGAGAGCAGCAGACCATCGGGGTCAGGGTCAAACCAGGTCCGTGGTACGGCATAGGTCCAGTCGGCCTGAGGTGTTAGGGCCTGCACTTGAATTTGTTCGGTACGCAGGTGCCCTCGCAGTATTACCTGGTTTATCTCTTCTTGCACCTCCACCAGCACAAATATCTGCGGCACAAAATCAGCCAGCTCTAGCGCGGCTCGGGGGAGAGCAACGGTGTCGCCCTGAAGCGCTCCGATGGGGATTAAGCAGAGGTGAAAGCCGTTGATATTGAGCTGGCAAACGCCGCTGAGCAGCCCTGCCACTTCGGGGCGCTGCACCGTGCTGGTGAGCGGCTCATTAAGATCCATGCCCCGCTCTATGAGCCACTGCTGCATTCCCGCTAGGGCTAAGGCATTTTGATAAGCCTGCCAGCGCTCAGCCGGACGCACCACCTCCGACTGGGCGATCGCTCGGGCAATCTCCTCATCGGTCAGGGTAACGGCATTTATAGAAGCCGCCTCGCTGTCGAGGGGCTGTGCATCTTCGGTAAAGGTCATCGTACATCCATCCTGACGTCAATTTGAGTATTGTTAAATCCGGTTGTCGAGGTACTGGCACAGTCGCCGAGAAAATAAACTTTTGAGGGGGCCGTCACGGCGGCGGCTGGCTTCCGCTTTAGCCTCCAAAATTATCGCGTTGGTCTGCTCGTCTAGCGCCTGGTCGAGGCGCTGGTCTAGGTCTTTTAGGGTGGCGGGGGTACTCAGGGTTTGGGCTAGGGGCAGAATGCGATCGCGCAGCAGAATTAGCAGATGGTGGCGCACGTCGGCCCGCAGGTGCTTGAGCTTCAGTAGGCTGCTCACCTGGTCTTGGCGGGTATAGCCCAGCTTTAGGGCGATCGCTCCCATTACCTCGCCCATACAGTGAAACAGGCGCAGCCCATCAAGAAACTTCCGGGGCTCCCCCCCTTTCCGCTTTGTGAGGTAGGCCACCCGCTGCTCTACTACTGCTGCGAGGGCTTCGTCGAGGCTGCTTTGAAGCTCCTGGCGGTACTGCTTTAAAAAGGCCTCGCTGCCGTCGTCGGTATCCTCATCGGGCGCAGGGAGGGCATCTACAGATACCTTCTGGTCGGGGTTATCCAGCGTTTCCGTAGGAAAGACCTTGCTGCGGTTGTAGATGCGGTAGGCCCGTAGCCGCTGGGCCAGCACTTGGAGCTGCTGCATCACTTGGCGCTCTGATAGCGACAGCACATATTCCTCGAGTAGGTAAGCGGCAATGCGCCGAAGCTGGTCAGTGCTGGGGGCCGTGCAGCGCCCTGAGCGCCGCTGCTCCACCCGTTCTTGGCGGTAGACGGCGTGGTATCCCTCCAGCAGCGCGTCGGCCTGCTTTACTTCAGCAGTGCTGAGCTGATGAAAGTCTCCCAATGCCCCCTCAAGCTGAGTCTGCTTAGTGTCGTTGAGGATGGCCCAAGGGCTAATCAAATACACCCCATGCTCTAGCAGAAAAGCATTTAGGTCGCTTTTCTGCCGCACGAGCCGAGCGGTCCAGGTGCTAAGGTTACTCTGCTGGGGGTCAAAGCTCTCTAGAACTTGAGTGGCAAGTGGGCGGTAGCCGGTTTGGGGCCGGGGATTGATTAAACTATCGTCGTCTAGGACAAAGGGCAGCAGGTCACGGCGGCTGAAGCCGTGGGCTTGGCCAAACCGCTGCGCTAACTCTTGGCAAGCGTAGACAATTTGCTGGGAGATGAAGCAGCGCAGGCAAAACTTGGCTAGTGGATCTGACTCTGTCTTGAGCCGCCGCTGAATGGCTCGGTGGGGCAAGTCTGACTTTGCTAGCAGGTCCTGGCACCGCTGCTTAAACCAGTCGCGGGCGCTCTCCATGGGCTTGTGCCGTACTTCTCCGCTAGCGCTGAGGTACGCAAAGGTCCAGTAGTGGGTAATCGTCATGGCCGTTTTCTTTTATGGGGCCTAGCTGCAGGATGTAGCAACTAGACTACAGAATCCTTCACTACTAGGAAATAGCTCTGGGGTATTTGGACCTATAGAAATTTTGATGAAATGCTCACCCAAGCTATCCATTACTATTGAAGGTAGCCGAAGCAGTTTGGAGCATAACCCCGTGCTTTCAGTGGAACTTAAGCAGAACCTACCAACTAGCGAAGAGCTTCCTGGCTCGGACGATACGCCTGTGGATAATGAGGACCAGAATTTTCTACCTAACTTTCTTCTTTTCCTTCTAGAGACGCTTTGGAAGCAGCGGACTGACTGGTTCTTCGAGGTAGATATGGCGATCTACCACACTACTGACGTGGTGTGCAACTTAGACGAATAGGAAAAGTCCCACCGATATACGCTAGGGCTAATCAACAGACCTTAGCTCGGTGAGACCATGTTCGATATCGAAGAGTTTATCATCGCTGTCTACCTATGCATCGATGAGCACCT
>JBCCAG010000885.1:0-1817 GCA_039814955.1 Cyanobacteria bacterium P01_A01_bin.135 | reverse complement strand
GTACCCAGAGACTTCAGCCGCTTCTTACCCTTCGCTTGCTTCTTCAGCAGCTTTTTCTTGCGGCTGATGTCGCCACCGTAGCACTTGGCCAGCACATCCTTGCGCAACGCCGGAATGCGCTCGCTGGCAATAATGCGGCTGCCGATGCTGGCCTGCAGCGGGATTTTGAACTGGTGGCGGGGAATCAGCTCCTTGAGCTTTTCCACCAGGGCCCGCCCCACGTGGTAGGCCTTGTCGCGGTGGACAATGGTGGCCAGCGGGTCAGCGATGTCGCCGTTGATCATCACGTCCATTTTCACCAGCGGGTTCTCCCGGTAGCCGAGGAACTGGTACTCCATGCTGGCGTAGCCCCGCGATCGCGATTTCATTTGGTCAAAGAAGTCGGTGACCACCTCGGCCAGGGGCAGCTCGTACACCAGCGTAGTGCGGCCCTGGGTGAGGTATTTCATGTCTTTGAAGTCGCCCCGGCGGCTCTGGCACAGCTCCATTAGGGTGCCGACAAACTCCTCCGGCACGATCATCTCCACCTTGACGTAGGGCTCTTCGATTTTCTCCCGGTACTGGGGGTCGGGCAGGTGGGAGGGGTTGTCGATGTAGATGGTCTCTCCTTCGATGGTAGTCACCCGGTAGATAACTGAAGGAGCCGTGATAATCAGATCGAGGTTGTACTCCCGCTCCAGGCGCTCCTGGACAATCTCCATGTGCAAGAGCCCCAAAAAGCCGCAGCGGAAGCCGAACCCCATGGCGCTAGAGGTCTCCGGCTCGTACTGCAGGGCGGCGTCGTTGAGGCGCAGCTTTTCCAGGGCGTCCCGCAGGTCCTCGAACTGCTCGGAATCCGTGGGGAAGAGGCCGCAGAACACCATGGGTTTGGCCTCGGTGTAGCCGGGCAGCGGCTCGGGGGCGGGGGATTTAGCCAGGGTAATCGTGTCGCCGACTCTCGCGTCTTCTACCGCTTTAATGGCGGCAGAGAAGTAGCCCACTTCTCCCGCATGTAGGGCGTCCACCGGCTTTTGCGTCGGGGAGAGCACCCCCAATTCGTCGATTTCATACTCCTTGCCCGAGGCCATCAGCTTGACGCGATCGCCCTTGTTCACCTGGCCGTCCATCACCCGGAAGTAGACGATCACGCCCCGGTAGGGGTCGTAGTAGCTGTCAAAGATCAGAGCGCGCAGGGGCTCGATAACGGTGTCCTGAGGTGGGGGCACTAGGTAAGTGATGGCCTCTAAGATTTCGTCCACGCCGATGCCTTCTTTCGCCGAGGCCAAGATGGCGTTGCTGCAGTCCAGCCCCACCACCTCTTCGATTTCCGCCTTCACCCGGTCTGGCTCTGCGCCAGGTAGGTCAATTTTATTGAGCACCGGGATAATCTCTAGGTCGTGCTCTAAGGCTAGGTAGACGTTGGCTAAGGTTTGGGCTTCTACCCCCTGGGAGGCATCCACCACCAGCAGCGCCCCTTCGCAGGCAGCCAGAGAGCGGGACACCTCGTAGGAGAAGTCCACGTGACCCGGCGTGTCGATCAAGTTGAGTACGTAGGTCTCGCCGTCTTTGGCGGTGTAGTTCATCCGCGCCGCCTGCAGCTTGATGGTGATCCCCCGCTCCCGCTCTAGATCCATGGAATCCAGGAACTGCTGCTTCATGTCCCGGTTGCTGACCGTGCCGGTCTCCTCCAGCAGCCGGTCGGCCAGGGTGGATTTGCCGTGGTCGATATGGGCAATGATGGAGAAATTGCGAATCCGAGAGACAGGGATGTCGGTCATAGGGGTACGGAGCTTTTAGAAGGTTGTCTGCAAAGACGGCCGATGGCGCTACATCACGAT
>JBCCAG010000087.1:0-9341 GCA_039814955.1 Cyanobacteria bacterium P01_A01_bin.135 | reverse complement strand
GTGGAGCGGGCCGAGCAGATCGGCTGTCAGCTGGTGGAGCTGGAGCTGCTGATGCGGGAAGCCGACTACGTGACCCTGCACCTGCCCAAGACCCCGGAAACCCTGCATATGATCAATGCTGAGATGCTGAGCAAGATGAAGCCCACTGCGCGGCTAGTCAACTGCGCTCGCGGCGGCATTATCGATGAGGCTGACTTGGCGGCAGCGCTGCAGGAGGGCAAGATTGCGGGGGCTGCCCTTGACGTCTATGAAAATGAGCCACTCACCGATTCGCCCCTGACAGAGGTCGGTAAGCAGCTCGTACTAACGCCTCACCTGGGGGCCTCGACGGCGGAGGCCCAGGTGAACGTCGCGATTGATGTGGCGGAGCAGATCCGCGACGTGCTATTGGGACTACCGGCGCGCTCGGCGGTCAACATTCCCGGACTGCGCCCCGACGTGCTCGAAAAGCTGCGCCCCTACCTGGAACTGGCGGAAACTCTGGGCAACCTGGTCAGCCAGCTCAGCGGTGGCCGCATCGAATCGTTTAACGTGCGCCTGCAGGGGGAGCTGGCTACCAACGAGAGCCAGCCGGTGGTGATCGCGGCCCTTAAAGGCCTGCTGTCCCACGCGCTGCAGGAGCGGGTCAACTACGTTAACGCCAGCATCGAGGCCAAGGAGCGGGGCATCCGGGTGACCGAGACCCGAGACGCTGCCATGCGCGACTATGCCGGATCCCTGCACCTGTCCGCGACCGGGTCCATGGGCTCCCACTCCGTTATGGGGGCGCTTCTAGGAGAGAACGAGATCCGCATCACTAAAATTGACGATTTCCCTATCAATGTGCCGCCCAACCGCCACATGCTGTTCACCTTGCATCGGGACATGCCGGGCATCATCGGTAAGATTGGTTCCCTGCTGGGGAGCTTCAACGTCAATATTGCCAGCATGCAAGTGGGCCGTAAGATTGTCCGGGGTGATGCAGTGATGGTGCTCAGTATCGACGATCCGCTGCCCGACGGCATTTTGGCGGAAATCACTAAGGTGCCGGGCATTCGCGAGGCCTATACAGTGGCGCTGAGCGTGTGAGGGTTAGGCATCTACAGATTAAGCAATCTATGGATTGTAGGTCGATGATTGAAGTCGGTTACGGCGAGAGGGCTTTGGTGCGCGCCGCTGCTGCCGCTAGGTTTTTAAGAGTTTGGCGCTGACGCTCAGCAGGGCAGGCGCTATCGGGCCTCAGGGGAGGGCGATCGCATTGACAAATAGCTGGTGGGAAATTGAAGTCTGGTGCGAGCCATCGGGAGAAGACCTAGTGTTTTGGCGGCTGGAGGCCTTTGGCTGCCACGGAACCTCCAGCGAAGGGCGCGGCGATCGCCGGCTGCTGCGGGCCTACATTCCTCAAGTGCAGGTCACCCTGCTGGACTTGGCGGCCCTAGCTCTGCTGACCCGGCAAGATGCCCTCTGCATAGGGATGCCGGTTCCGAGCGTTAGCTGGAGCCTGATCGACGAAGAGGACTGGTCCAGCACCTGGAAGCAGCACTGGCAGCCCCAGCCCATTGGCGATCGCTTCTTAGTGGTCCCCGCCTGGCTCACCCCCAAGACCGATGCCGACCGAATTCCCCTCCGCCTCGACCCCGGCACGGCCTTCGGCACCGGCAATCATCCCACCACCCAGCTCTGCCTAGAGGCCCTGGAAATGCGCCTGCTAGACCACAAGATGGCCCAGAGCGCGGTGCTGGCTGACATTGGCTGTGGCTCCGGTATCCTCTCGGTGGGAGGGCTGCTGCTGGGGGCCGCGCAGGCCTACAGCGTCGATACAGACCCGCTAGCGGTGAAGGCCACTGCCGAAAATGGCGCACTGAATGGGTTCACCGATAAGACCCTGGTGGTTCAGCAGGGCAGCATTGAGGCGTTGATGGAGGCGCTGCCCCATCCGGCGGATGGCATCCTATGCAATATCCTGGCGGAGGTGATTATTGATCTGGTGCCCAACTTAGGGGAAATTGCTAAAACCACCACCTGGGGAATCTTGAGCGGGATTTTGGTGGATCAGGCCAAGGCGGTTGCCGATACCCTAGAGCAGCACGGCTGGATTGTCGCCACCCTTTGGCGGCGCAAAGAGTGGTGCTGCATGAATATCCGCCGTGGCTAGGCTCGCGGCTAGGTATCACACCGTGAGGATATCCTTCTCCTTAGATTTGTAGGCCTCGTCAATCTTCTTGGTGTACTTGTCCGTCAGCTTTTGGATCTCGTCCTGTAGATCCCGGGACTCATCTTCAGAGATATCGCCACTTTTCTCCTGCTTACGCACGTCATCAATGGCGTCTCGGCGGACGTTGCGTACCGATACCTTGCCGTCCTCGGCTAGGCTAGAGGCCATTTTGGCGAACTCCTTGCGCCGCTCGCTAGTCAGTGGGGGAATGTTGAGCCGGATCACCGAGCCGTCGTTGTTGGGCACCAGCCCAACATCAGACATAGAGATAGATTTTTCAATCAGGGATAGGCTGCCGGGGTCGTAGGGCTGGACTGTGATGGTCGTCGCATCAGGGGTACTGACGTTGGCGAGGGATTTGAGGGGGGTGGGGCTACCGTAGTAGTCCACATTGACGCGGTCTAACAGGGAGGCGCTAGCCCGGCCAGTCCGAATCGTATTAAAGGCAGACTTAGTTGCCTCCAACGCCTTTTGCATCGACGCTTCAACTTCAGCTAATTTCACAGGATCCTCCGACAATGGTTCCGATAGACTCACCCATCACGGTCCGGCGGATGTTGCCTGACTCGGTCAGATCGAACACGATAATGGGGATATTGTTATCTTTACACAGCGCGATCGCCGTACTGTCCATCACTTTCAAATCATGCTTTAAAACGTGGCTGTAGGTGAGGCTGTTGAACCGCTTTGCATCGGGGTTACTGCGGGGATCGCTGTCGTAGACGCCGTCTACCTTAGTCGCTTTAAACACCACATCGGCGTTGATCTCAGCCGCCCGCAGGGCGGCGGTAGTGTCAGTGGTGAAAAAGGGATTGCCTGAGCCAGCGCCAAAAATAACGATGCGGCCTTTTTCCAGGTGACGAATGGCGCGGCGGCGGATATAGGGTTCAGCGATTTCCTTCATCTCGATAGCGGTCTGCACTCTAGTGGGAGCCCCCATGCGCTCTAGGGCGTCCTGCAGAGTCATGGCGTTCATCACGGTAGAGATCATGCCGATGTAGTCGGCGGTGGCTCGGTCCATGCCTGACGCTGCCCCTTTTACCCCCCGGAAAATGTTGCCGCCCCCCACAACGATGGCTACCTCCACACCAGCAGCGACGACGTCGATCACCTCACGGGCAATGGTTTCTACCACAGCCGGATCGATGCCGTAGGACAGCTCCCCCATGAGCGCTTCCCCACTCAGCTTTAGTAGAACCCGTTGATACTTCGCTCCCATTTGCCTTTCCCGTGCAACATCTTCCACAAGATAACAGCCCGATATGGCGGAAACATAAATTTAGATAGCCTTTGGATGATTTTCATCAAGACTTAACTCGCTACTGCGCCCGCTGGGGGCGAATAGAGGCCGCTAGCGCAGCCATCCTTGGGCCACAGCCTGGTAGCCCACGAGTTTGTAGGTCAACTTTGCCGCCGTAAACTGGGAGACCACCGAGTCAGTGAGGGGGGCGAGCTCCATCACGTCTGCGCCGATAATGGTCTTAGCGGCGAATAACTGGCGCAAGAACCCCAGCAGCCCGTACCAGCTGAGCCCTCCCGGCTCCGGCGTCCCTACCCCCGGCATTAGGCTGGGGTCGAGCCCGTCTAAATCAATGGTGAGAAATACCCGCTGGGTGGGGATGGCCGTGACCACCTGCTCCCCCCACTGCGGCTGCTGGGCCAACTGCCGCCCCCAAAACACCGGCAACCGGCGATCGCGAATCAGGGTGGCCTCCTCTTGGCAGAGGCTGCGAATACCCACATGAACAGTGGGCACCCCCCTATCCACGACACGCCGCATGACGCAGGCATGGTTATAGATAGAGCCCTCGTAGCTGTGGCGCAGATCGCTGTGGGCATCGATTTGCACCACGGTAAAGGGCTCCGACGTAGTCTGCTGGTAGGCGGCGACCAGGCCCACCGTAATACTATGCTCTCCGCCCAGGGCAATTACAAACTTGCCCGTCCGGATCAGATCTGCTGCCACCTGCTGCACCTGCTCCATCATCACCTCGGGGGTAAGCGCCTCTGCGCTCGATCGCCGCGAGTCTGCGATTGGCGGATGGGTGTAGATGCCCACGGGCCAAAACTCCTGCTCCCACTCATCGTCGTAGTACTCTACCTGGTGGGAGGCGTTTAAAATAGCCGCCGGGCCGTTAACGCAGCCTTTACGGTAAGTTGTAGTGGCCTCAAAGGGAATCGGCAAAACCACCACCCGCGCCGCCGCCAGAGGTTGGGAAACTTCATTGCCCAAAAAGTTCAACAAATCAGGGGGAGAGGTCAGCGAGGAGGGGGTCATGGCGTATTATTAAATTAACTTTTGTGTCTGGCACTGATCCGGTTAGGGAAACTGCGTCTGGTAAATTCGATGACGGTTATCCTGTCTGATCTGCACTAATTCTAAATGAGCAATGGTTACTAGTAGGTGAGGTGTGCATGCGCTGGGCGGCTCGAATAGCAATCCTTTCAACCACGGCCCTGCTGGCCGTGCTGGGGTGTGGCGTACTAACAGTGTCGCGGGCAGTAGCCCCCAACGTGAACCTCCCCGACGGGAGCGACACCTTCGAATGGGACTCTTTAGCGGATCTACAGCGCCTGCGCGATCGCCTCGCTGAGGGAACGGTGCCTGAGGCGGAAACACTCTCCGAACAAGAGCGGCAGCAACTCCTGCAGGCCCTCGACACCCGCATTCACGTGGAGACCCTGGCCCAGGGCACCTGGGACGGGGCGCTGGATACGGCCCGCGAGGCGGTGAAACTGGGCAAAAAAGAGCAGCTAGACGAAGCAGACCTAGCGGAAATCGACGGCCTATGGCGGGACTCAGTGGCCCAGCTCCAGCGCGTCCCGCCCGACTCGCTGCTGTGGGAGGCGGCCCAGGACAAGCAGGAAGAATACGTCCCCAACCTGGCAGAAATTGGCTACCGCTACGACACCATACGCTCTGACTTTCTAGTCCCCATTGCTGAAACCGCTGGCCTAGGCACAGGGCGCGTGCGCATTACGATTTGCCACATTGAAACGCGGGAATGCCGCCGCCTCAACGGCAAAAAGCCCCCCGATAGCCCCGCCAGCTTGATTAAACTCCCCATTGGGGTGGCCGTCATGCAGAAGGTGGTGGATGAAGGTGTTGATTTAGATCAGCCCTTGGTGGTAGCCCGCAGTAACTATACCGAGGATGCCTCTGACGTGCGGGTAGGGGTGGAGTACCCCATGCGCCGGGTGCTGCGCCGCATGATCAATGACAGCAGCAACATCGCCACCAACGAGATGGTCGACTTCACCGGGCTAGACTACATCAACGAAGTACTGGAGGAGCGGGGCTACACCGCCACCCACGTGGGCCATAAACTGGTGGGAGAGCGCACCTACCCCAAGAACTTTGGCAAGGCGGGCACTAACCGCACCACTACCGACGAAATCACCGAGATGATGGTGCAGATCTACAACTTTGAGAATGAGGGAGACGACGTGCTCCTAGACTCGCTGGTAGAGCAGTGGGACTGGAAGCTCGGCTACGCCGGACTTAAGGAAGCCGAGGGCGATATCTTTTGGATCGGGGAAAAGACCGGCCAAAACTCCAAGGTGCTGGGCACCACCGTCGCCGCCAAAATTGAGGATGAGCGCTACGTGATCACAGTTACCCTGGACCGCAGCGCCCATGAGGCCGCCGTTCGCCGTATCGTCAAAGAAATTGCGGAGCATATCGCCCAAAACGATGGCCTCTAGCCCGGCTCCTAGCCAGCAGCCCTATTCCCTATACATACACCGTCAGGGTCAGGGGTTTCCCGTCCTCTGCCTGCACGGCCACCCCGGCTCGGGGGCGGCTATGTCGGTATTCACTCGGTTTTTATCCCGCCAGTTTGCTACCCTAGCTCCTGACCTACGAGGCTACGGGCGCAGCCGCTACCCGCGTCCGTTCACCATGGCCAACCACCTCACGGATCTGCGGGCCCTGCTAGACCAAGAGGGTATTGAGCAATGCCTGGTGCTGGGCTGGTCCTTGGGGGGTATTTTGGCCCTAGAGCTAGCCCTGCAGTACCCTGAGCGCATTCAGGGGCTGATTCTGGTGGCAACTGCCGCCGCTCCCCGCAGCCGCCACCCCGCCATTAGCTGGGCTGACCAGCTCTACACCGGGTTAGCGTCGATCCTGAACCGGGCTCGCCCCGGCTGGCGCTGGAACATCGACACCTTTGGTCGGCGATCGCTCTACCGCTACCTCCTGCAGCAGCATTCCCCCGGCGCTTACCGCTACCTGGCAGAAGAGGGGCTACCTGCCTACCTGAAAACCTCCCGCCCGGCCCAGCAAGCCCTGCAAAAAGCCCTACAGGCCGGCTATAACCGCCTCGACGCCATCAGGCAGATCCAGGCGCCCTGCCTGATGCTGATAGGGGAGCAAGACTACCACATCGCGCCCCAGGCGAGCTGGGAGACCGCAATGGCCCTGCCCAACTGCCAGCAGATTTGCTATCCCAACGTGGCCCACTTATTTCCCTGGGAAATCCCCGAGCGCCTGGAGGCAGATATTACCACCTGGATAGCTGAGCAGCCCCTGGCGATCGCCACCAACTAGAAAGGCGATCGCCAGGGGCCACTTTTAGACCATTCAATCAAGATTTTGCCAATGCCTTAGCATCCCGTGCTGACCAGCGTCCCGTATGCCGGGAGCCGAATCGACGGGTCACTCGGGCGCTAGACCTGCGTGGTAACCGTTGTTTCCTGGTCATCCCGCAGGTGGGAGCCCTCAACGGTTAACTGCTCTGGCTTGATCCGCTTCACCGCAGCCTGAATGTTTTGGGCCCCTTCCTGCTGCAAATCTTGGACGTAGCCACTCTTCGCCGCTTCGGCTTCATCCTGGGCGGCAAAGGGCCCAAAGTAATAGGTGTAGCTCGGATCTTCCGTCTTCACCTCAATCCACCATGCCAGACCTAACGTGTTCAATAGGCTCAACCACATATTGGCGCTCCCCGTTGTGTACAAAACTTAACAACTTCACTGCTGTACGACTACCGTAGTCCTGGCCGTAGAAGGCCCTACCCATGTAGCAGACTTCGGTGGTCGTCCCCGCGAACCCTCAATCCTAATAGGACGAATGTACGCTTTTGTTATAAAACTTCAAGAATTGTTATACCCTTTACGCCTAGGTTTGTAAATCCCCCAGGGGGATAGGTATTTTTGTCCATTGACGGCGCACCTCATACAGCAGAATCCCCGCCGCCACCGAGGCATTTAGGCTAGGGGTATTGCCGGCTAGGGGAATCGACACCAGCACATCGCAACAGCGCTCGATGGTCAAGCTCAGCCCAGAACCCTCTGCCCCAATCACAATGGCGGTTGGCCGATCAAAAGCCGTCTGCTGCAGAGACTGGTCGGCCTCTGCTGAAGCCCCGTACAGCCAAAAACCGGCTTCCTTAAGCTGGGTCAGCGCACGGCTCAAGTTGACAACCCGGGCAACGGGAAAGGTTTCTAGCGCGCCAGCCGCGACTTTCGCTACTGTGGAGGTGACTCCCGCCGCTCGCCGCTGGGGAATAATCAGCCCTTGAATGCCCAGGGCCTCCGCAGTGCGGATGATGGCCCCAAGATTATGGGGGTCGGTAATGCCATCGGCTACTACCAGGGCAGGATAGGGTTTAACCTCTGCGACTTTCTGGATGAGGGTGTCGAGGTCAAGGTAAGTGTAGGGGGCTACCTGGGCCACGACGCCCTGGTGATTAGCTATCCCAGCAATTTGGTTAAGGCGCTGGTGAGACACCTCATCGACGATGGTCCCCCCTTCCTTGGCCTGATTGATGAGTAGGTAAAATCGGGGATCGTAGCGGAGCTTAGCCGTCACCCAAATGCGGTTGAGAGACCGCTCTCCTTCTAAAGCTGCCAACACGGCATGGCAGCCATAGATTAGGTCGCTATCGCTGGGAGGCTCAGGGACAGAAGCGCCGCTCGGCTGCGGGCTACGAGTCCCCGGTGGCGCATGCCGACCCCGCTCTTTGGGCCGCGCTGCATAATTGTCAGATCGATCCCCCCCAGCTCGCTTGGGTGCATCCCGCTGGGAGGTTCGGGGCAAAAACTTCTTGCCCCCGGCGCGGGCAGGTTTCTCGGGGCGATCGCTCCCAGCGCGGGGCTTACCGTGGGTAGGGCGATCGCCTCCGGAACGCGGCTTCCCTGGCCGGGGCTTATCAGAGCGGGACTTGTGCTTGGGGAACTGGCGAGGTGAGTCTGTCATGGTAGCGAAGGAGTAGGCTCGAAGGCCGTCGGAGCGCTAATTTGGACGAAGAAAGCAGCAGATTGGCCCAATCATCTGCATAGAATTGAGAAGATTGGGCCGGGAGCGGACTAGGCGGGAGGGGCTAAGGGCAGCAACTGCAGCAGCTCCTGTAGTCGGGCCGGTTGAGCTAAGTACAGGTAGCCGACCAAGGTTTCAAACCCACTTGCCTGCCGGTAGATATTCGCGCTAAGGCGCTTCGGAGGGCTAGACGCCGCATTACGCCCCCGCCGTACTATGGCTTGCTCTGCCTCTGTCAACACCGGTAGTAGCACCTGAAGCTGCTGCGCTTGCGCTTCCGCACGCACCTGCTCAACCACGAGTCGGTGGTAAGTCTGAGTCCGCTGGGGGGGATACAGGTAGTGCATGCGCACATGAAGCTCGTAGACCGCATCACCAATATAGGCCAAGGCCGACGGCGATAGCCGATTCAGGTTAGCGGTCGACGGATCCATGGGAACTTAGGTCAAAAAGGTGCGGACAGTAGCGGCACTTTGGCAGAGAGCATTTACTTGTGGCCTTCTACTTATATAGGAAAATACTTATGACTTAACGTTCTCTAGCGCCTCATCAACGCTGGGACGCAGGGACAAAAACTTCTCTAGCCGCACGAGTTTTACCGTCTGGGTGACGCGGGGGTTTGTGACGATTTGCAGGCTACCGTCTGCCGACTGCGCCTTTTTGACCAACTGCACCAGCGCCCCAAGCCCTGAGCTGTCGATAAAATCGATGCCGCTCAAGTCCAGGACAACATGGGGAGGGCCATCGTCGATGTATTTGCCCAAAACCTTACGAAAGGTGGGCTCAGAAAACGCGTCAAGCAGCCCCGCCAACCGAAATAGCTGGTACTTCTCTTTCGCGTCCCGGGTCCCTCTTAAACTGACGGTTAGCGTAATTTGCTCAGGAATAATG
>JBCCAG010000245.1:0-5663 GCA_039814955.1 Cyanobacteria bacterium P01_A01_bin.135 | reverse complement strand
GGATCAGCGGCTGCAGATTCACGCCCAGGTAGTTGTCTGCCCCGGCATCAATGACGGTGACCAGCTCACCCGCACCCTGCAAGACCTAGCTCAGTTCTACGATGCCGATGAGCCGACGGTGCTCTCGGCGGCGGTGGTGCCTGTGGGGCTAACCCGGTTTCGCCCCAATGCCGATGAGCTGATCCCCGTCAATACCGCCAAAGCCCGAGAGGTGATTGACCAGGTCAGGGAGCTGCAGGACAAGTTTCAGCAGCGCTGCGGCACCCGCTTCACCTGGCTAGCGGACGAGTGGTTCTTAATTGGCCGTGTCGATTTACCGGACGCTAGCCACTATGAAGACTACCCGCAAATCGGCAATGGGGTCGGCTCCATCCATCAGTTTTTGGACCAGTTTTATCAGGCTGCAGCGGCCCTGCCCCCGGCCCTGAGTGAGCCTCGCCGCTTTACCTGGGTAGTGGGCAACGCGGTGGAGCACGCCTTTGCGCCGTTGGTAAGCCGCTTGAACCAGGTGGAGGGGCTGACGGTGACCCTTGTGCCCTTGCGCAGCGAATACTGGGGTCAGGAAATTACCGTGACGGGGCTGCTAACAGGGCAGGATTTGCTGTCGCTAAAGGGGCAGGATCTAGGGGAGAAAATCCTTTTGCCTTCGCTGATGCTCAAGCACGACGAGGCTAAGTTTTTAGACGATATGACTGTAGAGCAGGTGGCCCAAACCCTGCAGACCCCGATTCAGGTCGTGAGTGGGGTGGAGCAGTTGATCGAAGCCTGCAGCCTGAATACCTCGATGCCAGCGGTTGACCGAGCCACTGCGCCGCTGTAAATCTGTATCGCCAAATTCGTGCCGCTAGATCCATGCCGCCCGTTGCCCTAATTACCGACTTTGGTCTCCAGGACACCTATGTCGGGGTGATGAAGGGGGTGATGACGGCGATCGCCCCACAGCTCACCTACCTTGACCTCACCCACAGCGTCTCGCCCCAGGATATTCACGCGGCGCAGTTCCACCTGCTAACGGCCTACCCCTACCTGCCAGCAGGCACCGTGTACCTGGTGGTGGTCGACCCCGGTGTGGGCAGCGATCGCCGGGCGGTGGCGGTACAGTTTCCCTTTGGCACCGTGGTTTGCCCAGACAATGGCATATTGACAGGGCTGCTGCACCGCTATTCATCTGACCGTTTGAAAGCGGTAACCCTCACCCGACCCGCCTATTGGCGTCAATCTGCCCCGGCCTCGATCAGCGCCACCTTTCACGGGCGCGATATCTTCGCCCCGGTGGCAGCCCACCTCGCGGTTGGCGTGCCGCTGGCTACCGTAGGCGACCCAATAGCCCCGGCCCAGCTAATTCAACGCCCGGACCTAGTCATCCCGACCTCAGCTAGCCGCGGCGTCATTCAGCACATCGACCACTTCGGAAACCTGATTTCCACCATTACTGCGCAGGTAGTTGAGGCTATCTCAAGCCCGTGGCAGGTCCTGGTGGGCAGCGCCTCGGACGTGCTGAGCCATGGCCCCATTCCCTGTGGCAGCCGCTACAGCAGCGTCCCCGCTGGGCAGCTAGTGGCGCTAGTCGGGAGCCACGGCTGGGTAGAGGTGGCGGCCAATGGGGCTTCGGCAAGGAATGTCCTTGGGGCAACCGTGGGGACGCAGATTGCGCTGCAGGAGCAGGGACGGCAGATGGAGCCGCAGCGGTTTGGTCAAACCGCTGCGGGTGCAGACAAACCCACCGTATAAAAATATACGCTAATGGAAAGATTGGTGAGAGCCACTAGGGCTCTCACCCCCCAGTCAAATCATCCAGATCGGGATAGGCTGAAGGACGTTACGCTTACTGGCACAATCTAGGCTGACGGTGAGGTTCCGCTGGTGTACCTACCCATCTGCTAACATTATCGACCAACCAATATGAAGCTTTCTTTCCGAGGTGTTGTGTACGAAAGCCCGTTTCCTGCTGATGATGTCTATCCCATTGCAGAGCTGCCGACGCAGTACGGTCTACTTGCCGACCATATTAACCAGATTCCAGGGTTGCAAATGCCAGCACGCTCTCATCCAGCAAATTTGGGCTTCAGCTACTCGTCCTCACTCACCGCTCCGGTAGAGCTCCTGCCCCCACCCGCGATCGCCCCTTTCTTGTGTCCCATCACGGCCCTCCTTGTCGCTATTTGGGAAACGGCCCCACCCAACGAAACGCGCATCCGCCCATTCCACTTTGTGGCCAAATATCTCGTTTCTTCCCAGCAGGGGATGTTTGACTTACTCAAGCAATACCACACCGCTTACCTCGATAGCCCCGCCCCTCAAGGCTCCGGTGGCGGTCCCCACTTCTTCATTGGCGTTCCCAGCCTGATAATGCAGATGGCTGCCTCCCTCTAAAGGCGAAAGGCGGCCAACCCTGAAACTTCACTAGAATGGGGGAGCCGTTACCCATTTTCTCGCCATGGGCTATTCCGTTGATGTCACCACCCAAACTTTCAAGGCCCTGGTGCTTGAGGCGTCCCACAGCCAGCCAATTCTAGTCGACTTTTTTGCTCAATGGTGCGGCCCCTGCCAAATGCTCAAGCCCATGCTGGAGAAGCTAGTGCAGGAGTACAACGTTGGCCTAGCCAAGGTCGATATTGACCAAAATCCGGAACTGGCCAACGCCTACGGGGTGGAAGGGGTGCCTGACGTGCGGATTGCAGTGGCGGGACAAATGCAGCCCGGTTTTGTGGGCATGGTGGGGGAAGCGCAGCTGCGATCGCTGCTGGAGGGCTTAGGCATCACTTCAGCGGTGGAGACTAAGCTGCAGGAGATTCAAGGGGCGGTGGCAGCGGGAGAAACCGAGTCGGTGTCTGAAGCGTTGGATGAGCTGATAGAGCAACACCCAGGTGACGAGCGCGCCGTCAGTGTAGCGGTACCCTTTTGGCTGGGGCAGCAGCAATTCCACCGGGCCCAAACGGCATTTGAGGCGGCGGCAGCAGTGGTGCCCAACCCCAATAGCGCCGCCATGCGCACCCTGAGAGGTCAGCTGCAGCTCGCCCAGTACCAGCAAGACGTAGATCCCAGCGGAGCGGCCCTCGGGCCGCTGGCAGGTCAGGTTCAAGATGACCCGGAGGCGGCGCTAGCGGGCATGTTAGCCCTACTAGAAGGGGGCGATCACCGGGAGACGGCCCGTAAGGCGATGATCGCGGTGTTTGACCTGCTGGGGGACGACCACCCGCTGACTAAGGCGTACCGCAAAAAGATGATGATGGCCCTGTTTTAGGGCAAGGCGTATCTCGATGCACCGCACCTCAACTTCCCGGAGGAGCACAGCGTTTGCCGCTATAATAATTTGTCGATATTTCACCGGCAGGCGACTTTAGGAGCGATAATGCGAACCCACTACTGCGGGCATCTTCGGGCAGACCACATTGACGAAACCGTGACCCTATATGGCTGGGTCGATCGCCGCCGCGACCATGGCGGCGTGATTTTTGTGGACCTGCGCGATCGCACTGGTGTAGCGCAGGTGGTCAGCGACCCGGAGCGCACCCCCGACTCCTACCCGGTGGCCAACGACCTGCGCAACGAGTACGTGGTTAAGGTGACGGGCCGCGCCTCCCGCCGCCCCAAGGAGTCGCTGAACCCGAAGCTGCCCACCGGCGAAGTGGAAATCTACGCCGACAGCATTGAGGTATTGAGCGAGGTCCGCAAGCCGTTGCCCTTCCAGGTCTCCAAAGCCGAGAGCGAATCGGTACGCGAGGAGCTGCGGCTCAAGTACCGCTACTTAGACCTGCGCCGCGATCGCATGGCCCGCAACCTGATGCTGCGCCATGCCGTCGTCAAGGCGATGCGCCGATTCTTAGAAGACCAAGAGGGCTTTGTGGAAGTGGAAACCCCCATCCTCACCCGCCCTACCCCAGAAGGGGCGCGGGACTACCTGCTGCCCAGCCGCGTTAATGGCGGTCAGTGGTTCGCGCTGCCCCAGTCACCTCAGCTGTTTAAGCAGCTGCTGATGGTCTCCGGGCTAGACCGCTACTACCAAATCGCCCGCTGTTTCCGCGACGAGGACCTACGGGCCGACCGCCAGCCGGAGTTCACCCAGCTCGATATGGAGATGAGCTTCCTATCTGAGGAGGAGATCATTGAGCTGAATGAGCGGCTAATCTGCCACATCTTTAAAGAAGTCAAGGGCCTGGACATTCCCCGCCCTTTCCCCCGCCTCACCTACGCCGAGGCCATGGACCGCTACGGCAGCGATAAGCCCGACACCCGCTACGGTCTGGAGCTGGTAGATGTGTCGGACGTGGTGGCGGACTGCGGCTTTAAGGTATTCTCGGGGACGGTGAAATCCGGCGGTGTGGTGAAGATTCTGCCTATCCCCGGCGGCAACGATTTGATCTCCAATGTGCGCATCAAGCCCGGCGGCGACTTGTTTAGCGAAGCGGCCACAGCGGGGGCTAAGGGTCTGGCCTTTATCCGGGTACGGGAAAACGGCATCGACACCATTGGCGCGATTAAAGACAACCTCAATGACGAGCAAAAGCAAGAAATCCTCAAGCGCACCGACGCTAAACCTGGGCACCTGCTGCTGTTTGCCGCCGCCGACACCTCCACCGCCAACAAGACCCTAGACCGGCTGCGCCAGGTGGTGGCTAAGGAAATGAACCTGATCCCTGAGGACGCCGTGAACTTGCTGTGGGTCACCGAGTTTCCTATGTTCGAGTGGAATTCCGACCAAAAGCGATTCGAGGCGGTGCACCACCCCTTCACCGCCCCCCACCCCGACGACATCAGCGACCTAACCACCGCCCGTGCCCAGGCCTACGACATCGTGCTCAACGGCTTTGAAATCGGTGGCGGTAGCTTGCGAATCTATCAGCCGGATGTGCAGGCCCAGGTGTTTGAGGCCATTGGCCTATCTAAGGAAGAGGCCAGCGAAAAGTTTGGGTTTTTGCTGGAAGCCTTTGAGTACGGCACCCCGCCCCACGGCGGCATCGCTTACGGGCTGGACCGGCTGGTGATGCTGCTGGCGGGGGAGGAGTCGATCCGCGATGCGATCGCCTTCCCGAAGACTCAGCAGGCCCGCTGCTTGCTCACCGATGCGCCGTCAGGGGTGGAGGAGATGCAGATGAAGGAGCTGCATGTGGCTTCGACCTTTAAGCACAAACAGAAAGTAAGAGATTTCGGCTAGCCTATTTCTGTCTGAAGGTGCGGTGCGCAATCATATCTCCAGCATCCTGGGTCGGTTGAATCTACGGGACTGCACCCAAGCGGCGCTCGTTGCTAATACGTTTGCCGCTTATTTAGGTGATGATACAGCTGAGTAGTCGCCGCCCATCAGCAGCTTTGCTTAAGCTCTGGCGCACATAGGCAAGTGGCGGCTGGATCCGTTTGGGAGATGGCCCTAGGTGAGGCATGTAGTCCCATTCGTTGTCAGAATTCAAAATGACCGGATTTATCATCTGAATCTTATGGCATAGATCTTTTCTACTCAGAGCCTCCTCAGTTTCAACCCGTTAACTAGGACCTGTAGAGCAAAGCCAAAGCGACTCTACAGCCAACCCAACAGGACAAGAATCAATGAAACTCAGCTACCTCACCGCTCTGGTTATCTCATCTGCCCTCACCGTAGGTGCGGTCGGCATGATTAGCAGCCCCGTTCAGGCTAACCCCTGCGCCGCGACGAATCCCTGTGCCGC
>JBCCAG010000164.1:0-6755 GCA_039814955.1 Cyanobacteria bacterium P01_A01_bin.135 | reverse complement strand
CTACTCTACATCCCCTCACTTCAACCGATACCTATGGACTGGTGGCAAAAGCTCAAAGACAACTCCCTGGCCCGTTTGGGGTTGGCAATTCTAGCAGTGCTGTACAGCGCCGCCCTCGCCGCCGAATTCGTTGCGCCCTATGACGCCTACAGCACGCAGCCCAATGGCTCCTTTTTGCCCCCCACCACCATTCACTGGCGGACGCCCCAGGGCAATTTTATTGGCCCTCATATCTATCCTACGGCCCTTGGCCCAGTGGACCTAGATACCGGCGAGCGGGAGCTCCAGGCGGATTACAGCCAACCTGCGCGGCTAGGCCTATTTGTCCGCGGCCCAGAGTATCGCTATTTGCAGCTTCAGCTTCCCTTCCCCACCCAGCTTTCGTTCTCAGACCCGGCCTTTGAAGATTTAGAGCTGTTTCCCGGGATTGCGGGGCGGCGTCACCTGTTTGGGGTGGTGGGGGAGGAGAGCGAAGCGCGCATGAACCTACTGGGCACCGATGAGCAGGCCCGCGACCAGTTTAGCCGCTTGGTGTATGGCAGCCGCATTAGCCTCAGCATTGGCCTGATTGGGATTGCCATTTCTTTTCCGTTGGGGATGCTGGTGGGGGGAATCTCGGGGTATTTTGGCGGCATGGTAGATGCCGTACTGATGCGGCTGGTGGAAGTGCTGATGACCATCCCCACCATCTATCTATTGATCGCCCTGGCAGGAATTTTGCCAGCGGGGCTGAGCAGCTCCCAGCGGTTTGCCCTGATTGTGCTAATTACCTCGTTTGTGAGCTGGTCGGGGCTGGCGCGGGTGATTCGCGGGCAGGTACTCTCCATTAAGCAGCGGGCCTTTATTCGGGCGACGCGGGCCATGGGGGGGCGATCGCTGTATACGATTGTGCGCCATGTGCTGCCCCAGACGGCTACCTATGTAATTATCGCCTCGACCCTGGCGATTCCCAGCTTTATTGTGGCGGAGGCGGTGCTGAGTTTGATTGGCCTGGGGATTCAGCAGCCGGACCCTTCGTGGGGGAATATGCTGTCGCTGGCGACCAATGCGTCGGTGCTGGTGCTGTATCCCTGGCTGGTGTGGTCGCCGGCGTTTTTGATTGTGGTGACGGTGCTGGCGTTTAATTTGCTGGGGGATGGGTTAAGAGATGCGTTGGACCCGCGGGATATGAAGCGATAGGGCTGGAGTTTTTGGCGGTTTGCGTGATGGTCAGTGCTGCGTCAATGCCTCTAGCTGTTCTGCTCTAGATAGTTCTCTAGAAGATCGATGGCTTCTTGGATGCCGGGGATGGGGGTGGGGCATTTCAGCAGCATTTTGGCATCGTCTAATGCATTGCGTATAGCTGACGATGATGCAGCTTTATCAACTAAAGTTCTGAGATCCATTAAACCAGACTGCTTATCGCCCAAGGCAATTGTGTAGAGTGCCACTACTGCCTTATCCCAATAATCGTCACTGACGTAGAGGGGCATGGCCTGCTGCCAGAGGTCTTGTGCACTGGTAAGGTCGTTACGTAGGGCAAAAACTATACCTAGGTTACATAAAGGATACCCCTCATTTTTGTCGATTTTGATGACTTGCTCAAAACAATATTCTGCATCGTCGAGATTGCCTTGAGTGAGATATAACCAGCCTAGGCTATTGCGTGGAGAGGCATATTCAGGATCGAGTTCGACTGCCTTGCTGTAAGCAGCGATCGCCTTGTCATATTCTTTTTGTAACTTGTAGACATCACCCAAATTTCTGTACGCGTAGGCATATTTGGGGTCAATCTTAATAGCCTTGCTATAGGCAGCGATTGCCTTGTCATACTCCCCTTGTGCCTCGTAGACAATGCCTAAGTTATTGTGCAGAGAGGAAAGTTTAGGGTCGAGTTCAATTGCCGTGTTATAAGCAGCGATCGCCTTACCATACTCTCCCTGTGAGTGATAGACATTGCCTGAGCCATTATGCGGAGAGGCAAGTTTAGGGTCGAGTTCAATTGCCTTGTTGTAGGCAGCGATTGCTTTGTCATACTCCCCTTGTGCCTTGTAGAAGATGCCTAAGTTATTGTGCGGAGAGGCAAATTTAGGGTCAAGTTCGATTGCCTTGTTATATGCGGCGATCGCCTTGTCATACTCCCCTTTTGAATCGTAGGCATTGCCTAAGTTATTGTGTGCATAGGCATGTTTAGGGTCTAGTTCGATTGCCTTCTGGCAGGCAGCCATCGCCTTGTCATACTCCCCTTGCGAACCGTAAACAGCACCCAAGCCGTTGTGCGGAGAGGCATACTTAGGATCGAGTTCAATTGCCCTGCTATAGACAGCGATCGCCTTGTCATACTCCCCTTGTAAACCGTAGACACTGCCCAAGCCATTGTGCGGAGACGCATATTTAGGGTCGAGTTCGATTGCCTTGCTGTAAGCAGCGATCGCCTCGTTATGCGTCTTAAACTGATCTTGGATTGCACCTAAACCGTACCAGGCGAACCTATTTTTGGGATCCAACTCCGTCGCCCGCTCAAACGCTCGCCGAGCCAGTTCAGACGCAATACTCGTCCCCCGCTCCCAACCCACCTGAAAGCCCAGATCATCTAAAGCACCGCTTAAGTTACTGGCCAAGGTCTGTACTCCGTCGGGCAACCCACGCCGCGCTTCCTCATATGCTGAAAAAGCCCGCTCGTACTGCTCCTGTCGGTAAAGCCCCCCCCTGCTTCAGCCTCAAAATCGCCAAATGCTCCGCCTCATCAGCTCCACTCAACCAGTCCCGCTCCGCCAGCAGCTCCAGCTCCGCCAGCAGCGCCGCCTCTGCCTCTACCTCTGCCTGCCGCCCCACCCCTTCCTTCAACAGCTTCAGCCGCCCCTGCTCCGCCGCCGAAAATTGAGCCCTAAAGTCATCCACCACCTCCAGCAATTGCCGGGTCCAGCGCGGGCTATACTGCCACCCCTTTACAAACCAGGGCACCAAGCTGCGCCAGCCAGCCCGGTTCTGCAGGCCGTCATCCTGCCAAAAGCAGTGGTGCACATAGTCCAGCAGCAGCTCCCCGCAGGTCTCATCGGTTACCCAGTCCGCGTGGTCCGTCAGGCCCTGGGCCGCCTGCTCAAGCTGCAGTTCTAGCCAGGTTAAGGCCCGGCGGTTCATGTCCTGCAGGACTGCCTCAGAGCGGTTCACCGAAGCCAGCAGGTGCGCCTTCAGAAAGAACCGCAGCTTATTATCAAGCTGCAGCTCATCCCGCAAAATAAAAGAGTAGCGCTGCCGCAGCTCCTGCAGCCTCGGCTCTAGATCCATCACATCCAGCATTGCCCGCAGCAGGCTAGCCGAAGGCCGCCGCATCAGCACAAAGGCAAACACCGCCTGTCGGTCAGCGCGGTGCTCCTCGCCTAAGCAGTGCATCAAAAACCGCTCACTCATGGCGCGGATGATTCTGTAGTGGATGCTGCTCGTCCCAAAGATCTCTGGAGGGGCAACGATGTCTTCAAACGGCACCCCGGTGTCCCACAGCTCTGCCGCTAGGTTAATCACAAACGGAATGCCCCGGCTGAACTGCGCCAGCGTTTCCACCTGATCATCGCTAAGGGGACGAGCGGATACCTTTTGGTCAAAAAAGGTCTTTAGCTCCTCATGGCCAAACTCCCGCAGGCGAGTAGGGTACACCTGCTCTGAGAAATCCTGGCGATAGCCCCGGAAATACTGCTGCCCGCGCTGGCCGCTGTCCGCCAGGTTGGCCCGCCCTGCCAGCACCCAAACGGTGTTGCCGCCGCTGGCGCGAATCACCTGCCGCAGGGCGTAGTCGCACAGCATTTGGTCCACAATCTCGTAGATGTCTAGAATCACCACCAGCGGTCGCTTCTGTGCCGCCGCCGCAATCCCTTCACCTAGAGCTGTTGCCAGCTTCTCTTGAGCGTTGCCGTAAAGGGCCTTCTCCTCCGGCGTCAGCGCTTTACTCACCAGCCGGTTCACCTGGGATAGCCCCTCCGCGCTGAGCTGAATTCCAGCTTTGGCCAGTCGCTCCACCACCGGCCCCGTTTGGGCGGTTGTCGCCGTCCGCACCACCCAGGCCAGGCCTTTACCCCCAGGTCTAGCACCTCCTGCTTCAGCGCCGCCTGCCCCACCTCGGGCGGCTGCTTGCGCTGGGCATCTACCTTTTGCTCTAGGCCCTTAATCTTCTGGGCGAGTTCGGTGTAAGCTTCTATTTCCCCTAAGGGCTGGGCTACCATGCGGTGCAGCACCTCCAGCACCGCCTCCGGCTGAAGCTGATCGTGGCCCACGGCAATTTCAGGGTCTGTTTTATGCTGCTCCCAGTCCAGGTACAGGGTCTGAAACTGGTTACGGGCGGTCTGGTTTTCCGCAAAGGGCTCCTGGTCAGCAATGCCCTGCAGCGCCTTCACCAGGCTGGTCTTACCCATGCCGCCCTCGCCGTAGAACAGAAAAATCGTCGGCTTCTCTGGCAGCGGAAACGATTTGCCCATCAGCCCCATCACCGTCGGCAGGTGCTTGGCAGCCCAGGGCCGCTGAAACTGCCGCAGCACCTGGCGGAACTGCTTCTGCTCTTGCTTTCGACCAATGAAAAGTTGAGCCATGGGGGTTTAGGTTGGGGGACCGCGCGATCGCCAAGCTGAGGTAGCCGGTGGCCCCCCACTTATGCTTTCTCTAAGATTTTAACGATCCACGATGCTGTGGGCCTACCCGCCGCCTTGCTGCATTTCCCGCTGCCGCATTGGCATCGCGTCGATGGTAGAAAATAGCTCCGATACTGGCAGCGGTTCGTTCTGCTGCTGCTTCACCGTCCCGTCCTTACCCACCAAAACCACC
The DNA here is from genome assembly GCA_039814955.1 of Cyanobacteria bacterium P01_A01_bin.135. Taxonomy (GTDB): domain Bacteria; phylum Cyanobacteriota; class Cyanobacteriia; order CAKZMO01; family CAKZMO01; genus JBCCAG01. The sequence continues at coordinate 1,964 of JBCCAG010000164.1, read as the reverse complement.
GCAAACGCCTCGGACGATACCCCGAACCGCTGGTAAAACTCCTGTGGCGACACATCAGCCCGTAAATCGCCATCCACCGACGCGGACTCGCCGTGAATCAATCGCCACACCACTAGGTCCCGGTCGTCTAGCCCAGACGCTTCGCCGGAGAGGTGAGCATTTTGCGCAGCTAGGGCCTCACTACTCGCCGCTGGCGCAAATATCAGGAGAACCCGCTTTTGCCACCGGTAGCGCTCAAACTGTTGCCCAATGTCTGCCATTGCACAATTTCCCAATCCCACAGAGCAGAGCACCGATAAGCTCAGCGCTGCCGCGCGCGTACCCCACATGGCGATCTCCTGCCTCACTGCCAATTACCCCTCTCACCTACTGAGCTCTGCCCCTTAAGCCTGGGCAAGCTGCTTCAGCCGCTGCGGGTCACCTTGGTCCACCACCCGGCCATTTTCTAGCAAAAACGCCCCGTCGCAGTAGTCCAGCTCGTCTAGCCGGTGGGTCACCCATAGGGCCGTCAGCCCCCGGCTCTTCACCAAGTTGCGCACCTGGGCCACTAAATCCGCCTGGTTCTCCGGGTCCAGTAGCGCCGTCGGCTCATCGAATAAAATCACTCGGCTGTGGCGGGCGATCGCCCCGGCGATGGCAATCCGCTGCTTCTGCCCGCCGCTGAGGGCATAGATGGGCCGCTGCTTCAGGTGCGCTAGCCGCACCGCCGCCAGGGCCTCATCCACCCGTTGATGAATTTCTGCCAAGGGCAGCTTCTCTTCCACGAGGCCAAAGGCCACATCTGCCCCCACCGTCGGCATCACGAGCTGGTGGTCCGGGTTCTGGAATACATAGCCCACCGGCTGCTGCAGCCACACCTGGCCAGAGCGGGGCGTTGCCAAGCCGCTGAGCAGCCGCAGCAGGGTAGACTTGCCGCTGCCGTTTTTTCCCAGCAGCATCCACAGCTCCCCCTCGGGCACTGAGAGAGAAAAGTCCTGCAGGGTGAGGTTATCTTCTGACCAACCGAAGCTGACCTGCTCAACTTTGATCGCCGCTGCGGGCTGGTTTTCCTGCATTACCGTAGCCGGCTATAGATAAGGCCTAAGCGGGAAGCGATCGCCGCCTACTGCTCAGCGAGTGCAAAGAATCCTGGGGGGCGGCCCGACGCCGCTGCGGTCCCAGACTTTTGGGTGAGCTGCACCGCGACAATGTCGCTCACCAATACGCCGATCACCTTATCGGTTTGCTGCTCGCAGGTTAGCTCCAGAGTGGGTTGATTTCCAGAGCGCATTGCTTCAAAAATACCGGTGTAGAGCGCCTTGGCGTCACTTTCCTCCTTCCGCTGTACCGATAGCGTCACAGGAGAATTGCGCAAGACGAGATCAACAATGAACATAAGTGGATACCTTAAATGAGCGCCCAATGTGTTGCGTAGGCCTCCCCTATTCTACCAACCGCAGCGGCGATTCAGCATGGCAGGCGCTAGAAAGGGCGATAGGCGAGGGCTGAGGGAGGACTGCGTAGCGCTCCCAAGGGAGTATCGCCGCCGGAGCACCTGGAAATTCTTAAGCAATCCTGATAAGATTATTAATAATCGTAAAGCCCATTCATAATCTATGTCATGCTATGCATACGTATGTTAAGCGCAGCGTTTGCTGGGATGGCGATCGCTTGGGCTCGATGAATTCATATCTACTTTTGTTGTAAACACGTTTAGGAGCTACTGATTATGACCGTAGCAATGGGACGGGCGCAGGCCAGTCGAGGATGGTTTGACGTCCTCGACGACTGGCTAAAGCGCGACCGATTCGTCTTTATTGGCTGGTCTGGTCTTTTGCTATTCCCCTGTGCCTACATGGCAGTGGGCGGCTGGCTGACCGGGACCACCTTCGTCACCTCGTGGTACACCCACGGATTGGCGAGTTCTTATCTCGAGGGCTGTAACTTTCTGACGGTTGCAGTTTCAACTCCTGCAGATAGCATGG
>JBCCAG010000573.1:0-3267 GCA_039814955.1 Cyanobacteria bacterium P01_A01_bin.135 | reverse complement strand
TTGGGTCTTTAAGCATATCGGAGCAGCTACAATGGCAAAAGGCATGGCATTCACTTACAAGGCGCCGTTTGCAAAACCAGCCAAAGACTATTTTTCTCAGGTTGCTTTAGCAGCCGATTTCGACCAGCTTATCCTAGCCCGCCGGGCAATCAACCGTATTGATGTTGTTGAGCGACTGAGACATCTCAAAGTTCCTACTTTGGTGATGGTAGGCGATCAGTTCGGCCAATTCTTTATAGAAATTAATCGAAAGATAGCCAATGCCGTAAAAGACGCAAAATTTATAGTTCTTAGTGAGGCGATGGATCCTTCCAATCTGGTCAATCCAGCAAGCTTCAACCAAGAAGCACTGACCTTTTTACAGGCGAAACTGACATCCGACTGATACTTGGCGATCGCATACTATAGCTTTGGTCACTTTGCTTAGGACAATTTTTGGCGCTGAAGTGCAGCGTTACGGAGCCAAGTGACGCACCACCATGCACAAACCATTGTGATGGTTCCTATAACTTCAAAGAATGAAAATGAATCAAAAACCCTCTACAGATAATTCAAAAGAGCGGACAACGACGATGATTTGGAGCTGTGCCGTGGGCATGTTTGCCCTCTGCATTCCTTTGACAGGAGTGACCGAAAGTGGACCAATACTTCCTGTTCTTGTCATTTTTGGTGCAATCAGCGGCACAGCGATAGTCTGGTTCACACCTAGACACCGCAAAGCAGATCGACCAACAATAGCGGCTCTAGAAGAACGAGTGATTAATCTAGAGGCCATCTGCACAAACCTTCCTGTCGATTGCCGTCAAGGCGATGGTTTCAGCCGCCCGTCCTCCATGTAAATAATCCGGTCCGCGATGTCGAGAATGCGATTGTCGTGGGTCACCAGCAAAATTGTGCAGCCCTGCTCTTTGGCCAGGCACTGCATAATCTCCACCACATCCCGGCCTGACTGCTTGTCGAGGGCGGCGGTGGGCTCATCGGCCAGGACGATTTTGGGGTGACTTGCTAGGGCACGGGCGATCGCCACCCGCTGCCGCTGTCCGCCAGAGAGGGCATCGGGGTAATAGTCGATGCGGTCTTTTAGCCCCACGGCGGTAAGGGCCTCAGCCGCGATCGCATCTAGGTCTTGCGCGAGAAACGCGTCGTGCAGCTCTAGGGACATGCGGACATTTTGCCTCGCGGTGAGGAAGCTCAACAGGTTATGGGCCTGAAAGATATAGCCGATGCTGCACCGCAGGGCGTTGAGGTTTTGTTTGGTCGCCCCAAGAATCTCTTGGCCAAGGATGGTGAGGCTGCCGCTTTGGGCAGCGCGCAGTCCACCGAGCAGGGTCAATAGCGTGGTTTTGCCGGAACCGGAAGGGCCGGTGAGGATGACGATTTCTCCGGCGCTGATGTTAAGGTCGATGTCGAACAGGACCTGCTTGCGGAGGTGGCCCTCGCCGAAGTGGTGGCTGAGCTGCCGGGCAGTGATGATGGGCGGCATGGTCTGAATAGTGATAAGCCTAAAGACTGCGGTTCAAAAACCACTCGTAGCCCGCCTGAAAAGCTGCCTTACCGCCCACATCGATCACGCTGCCGTGGGCAGGCACGACGCGCTCGAAATCCCAAGCCATGACTTGCTGGACAGAAGTTTCGACCTTAGATTTATCCCGCGTGCCCCACTTCTCTAACAACGTCGGTTTGAGCTTGTTGTAGGAGCCAAGCACCCGAGCGGCGAGCTGGGTACCTAGGCTGTTGCTGCTGTCAAAGTTGAAGGCAATATCGGTAAGGATTAAGGTGCGGCTGGGGCGATGAAAGAAGACCGTTTCGTTGACGGTGGCGATGCCCCGAGGCAAGATTACCTCGAAGCCTGCAAATGGCAGGTAATCTAGCTCCCCAGCAAAGGTGCCGGTTTGATCCAAAAGCGCGTCGATCTTCAGGTCCGGGCGCTTGTCCCTCAGCCCTTCCACACCCCAAATCTTGGCCTGGGGATAGCGGGTCTGGGCCTGACCAACGAAAAGGTGGTGGAACAGGTTGGGAGCAATGATGTGCGCCACGGTTCCCAGCTTGTCTAGGCTTGAGCAGAGGCTCTCAGTCAGGGAGACGGGCGAAATCAATACCAGTTCGCCGCTGCTGAGGCGAACCACAGTCATGCGGGCCCCAACTTCCAAGCCGAGGAAGCGCAGGGGTTGGGCGGTGGTCCAGAGGTGGTTGGCGATGGAAGTGAGGGTCATAGCATCACGTTAGATAAACAGCTGAGAAAACAACTAAAAAATGTCGGCAGGATCGGCGGTGCGTAGCTTGCGAAGGGCGATCGCCCCGGAGACGGAGCACATGATGATGGTGAGAATAAGCACGGTGATGGCCCGCCGGGTGGTCATAGTGATGGGCAGCATGGTAGCGGCGGCAGCCAGGGAATAGAGCCCATAGGCCAGGGCGATGCTGGGCAGGTAACCCAATACCGCCAGCAGCAGCGACTCCTGCACCAGGACCCCCAGCAGGTAATTGTCGGTGTAGCCCATGGCCTTGAGGGTGGCGTATTCCGGCAGGTGCTCCGAGACATCGGAGTAGAGGATTTGGTAGACAATCACAATGCCGACAATGAAGCCGACGCCCACGCCCAGGCCAAAGATGAAGCCAATGCCGGTGCCGTTGGACCAATAGTCCCGCTCGATTTGAGCAAAGTCTTCCGGGGTGCCCACCAGCACGTCCCCCGGCAGGGCCGCCGTGATTTCGGCCTGCACCCTCTCTAGGTCAGCGCTGGGCTCCAGGGTAATCAAACCCACCTCAATTTGATCGGGGCTACGGCTGGGAAACAGGTGCAGGAAGGTGGAGTCGCTGGCGATGACGTTGCCGTCTGCTGCAAAAGAGGCCCCGTTGGTGAATAGACCCTCCACGCTGATTAGCCGGTCATTTAGCTCAGCGGTAAAGTCGCCTGTCGCCTCAAACTCAGCGGCAGTGACCCCATATTCGGGTCGTCCCGCCTGGTCGAACAGCACCTGGTTGAGGGGCTGAATTTTGCCGAGGTTCTGGTTCACCTCCGGAAAGGCAAAGGCGGGCTGGGTAGGGTCAATGCCCCACACCAAGATGGCGCGTTCCAGGCGCGTCTCCGGGTTCTTCCACTGCCCCGTGGCCACATAGACCCCGCTGACGGCAGCAACGTCGGGGTGGGCTAGGGTCTGGTACAGCCGCTCTCTGGGAAAAGACTTGACCGAAAACAGGGTCTGCATCTGCGGATTGGTCAGCACCAGGTCCGCCTGCAGGTTGCGGTGGGGCTGGATAGCCGCG
>JBCCAG010000944.1:0-1558 GCA_039814955.1 Cyanobacteria bacterium P01_A01_bin.135 | reverse complement strand
GGCAAGCGACCTGAACTTAAACGATGATCCGCTCTCACAGGTTACCTCAGTGTCGGAGCTGCGGGATGTACAGCCCACCGACTGGGCCTACACCGCCCTAGAAAATCTCGTGGTTCGCTACGGCTGCATTGCGGGCTACCCTGACGGCACCTATCGCGGCAACACCGCCATGAGCCGCTACGAATTTGCGGCGGGGCTAAATGCTTGCCTGGGTCAGATTTCAGGCCTGATTGAAGCCAACCAGGTGAGCCGGGAAGACATTCAAATTCTGCAGCGCCTGATGGATGAATTTGGGGCTGAACTGGCCAATCTGCGCCGCGACACAGATGCCCTGGAGGCTCTAACGGCGGAGCTGGAGGCCAACCAGTTCTCCACCACTACTAAACTGCGAGGGGAGGCGATTTTTGACGTCACCGATCGCTTTGGCGGCGACGACAGCCCCTTCCTGGATGGAGCTGAATTTCAGGACAACACCGTATTTCGCGATCGCGTTCGCCTCAACTTGGTGACTAGCTTCACTGGGGAGGATGAGCTGGTGACGCGGCTAGCCGCCGGTAACGTGAGCCCATTCACCCGGCCCGGTCCCTACGACCTCAGCTTTGTAGACCGCGATGCTTCCACGGCGGAGGGCCTGCTGGCGCAGCGGGTGGGCGGCAACACCGGTAATGATCTTGAGCTCGACACCCTCTCCTACACCTTCTCTCTCGGCGACCGCACGGACATCTACGTTTCCGCCGCGCGGGGACGCCACGAAGACTATGCTTTCACCACCTTCAACGACTACCTAGACGACGGCGACGGCGGCCAGGGGGCGATTTCCACCTTTGGTCAGCGTAGCCCTATCTACCGCATCGGCGGGGGGACCGGGGCCGGCGTCAACGTGGCCCTCACCTCCGACTACTCTCTGGTGCTTACGGGCGGCTACCTAGCGGATGAGGCCGCGAGCCCGTCAGACGGCAGTGGCCTATTCAACGGCGACTATGCGGCTCTGGGCCAGTTGACCTTTGCCCCCGGCGATCGCTTCAAGGTCGGGGCGACCTACGTGCGGGGCTACCACACCGAGAACAACTTCATCTTCGACTCCGGTTTTGGGGATGAGTTTTTTGTGGGCAATGTACCGGCCAACGCCACCCATATTGTTCTAGAGACCGCTGCCACCACTAACTCCTACGGCCTGCAGGCCTACTTCCAGCCCATCGACGCGATCGCCCTGAATGCCTTTGGCGGCTTCACGGATATTGACTTTAGAGAAGCGGGTAAGGGCAGCGGCGACATCTGGTACTACGGCCTGGGTCTATCGTTCCCCGACCTGCTTGCCGAGGGTAACCTGGGGGGCATTGTGGTGGGAGTTGAGCCCTACTTGGCCGGGGAGTCCTCCCCGATTGCCATTGAGAACGCCACGTCGGTGCATGTGGAGGGTTTCTATCGCTATCAGGTCAATGACCATATCGCGATTACCCCCGGCATCATCTGGATCTCTGCGCCGGAGCAGAACGACAACAATGACGGGTTCGTCGTCGGGACCCTGCGCACGACCTTCCGGTTCTAGTCGCGCTGT
>JBCCAG010000805.1:0-2175 GCA_039814955.1 Cyanobacteria bacterium P01_A01_bin.135 | reverse complement strand
GGCATTTCGCAGGAGAAGCTGCCGGTGTATTTGGGGTTCTTCGAGTTTGTACACAATGCTCGTAAGCGAGGCAAAGCCCTGCTGGGCAACCTATTGGAGACGGTTCTACTCTAGCTCCCTGAAATCCATATTGAGCCTTGACTTGATACCGCTTTAGCAAAGCAGCATGAGCTTCTGCTCTAGTCATGCCTAACCCCGGTAAACCCTCCTCAGTTATGGGCCGAGGTGGACTCGTCAATAGCTTTTGGGCCAAGTCATGCATTAGGTCGTGCATCCGGTACGTTGGCCTGTCCCCTTCCTCTTTCGCTCCCGAGAGTATCAGCGCCTTTGACCGCAAAAGCCGTAGCCCGTAGCCAGCTTGCCGAGGCGTCACTTGCCACAGCGTGGCCGCCATCTCCTGAGAAATAGACACATCCTCCGGCAGTACCCCCATCCAGGTAAACTGGCGCAGCTGCTCTGGCGATAGCTGCCTGAGACTGAGGTTAAAAGAGGCAATCAAACTGTACTGGCGACGCTTCTCCTCATCTGATATACCCTCCGCACCCAACGCGTCTAAAGATTCAAGCCGGGCCACCTCGGCTGAAAAGTCTTCTAAAAGCTCGTGCCAGGTCAGCCCGTCATTCACTTGAGAGGCTGCTAAGTCGATCGCCAGCGGTAAATGACCAACCCGTCTAGCAAAGGTCTCTGCGTGCTGCCTATCTACAGCCGATAGCGGCTCTGACAAGGTATTGGTGAATAGTTGAATCGATTGGCTTGCCGTGAATACATCCAAGTCATACCGTTTAGCGCCTTTGACCTGCGCTTCCCTGGTGGTCACCAACACACAGCAGTTTGGTCCACCAACGTGAAAGGGCTCAAGATGCTCTGGATTCCAAACATCATCCACTACCAGCAGAATGCGTTTGTCGTAGAGCAGCGTTCTCAAGTAGCTGGACGCTGCCCCGGGCGTGGTTGGTCTGAAGTCGCGATCGCCCAAGGCAAAAATCCACCGGCCCAGCATCGGCAAGATATCTGGATTCTGGCCCAGAGTGACCCAGAGAATACCGTCAGAGAAGTGTTCTTGAACCGCCTTTTCGTGGGCGATCGCCGCTGCCAGCACCGACTTACCAATACCGCCTAAGCCATAGATGGCGCTCACCACCAGCGTCCCGTGCTCAGCACCCCGCAGCAGAATCTCTTTAACCGCTGACTCATGCTCTGGCCGCCGCACAAAGGATTGGGGTAGTGGCGGCATCTGGCGGGGAATAATTGGCCCTATTCTCCGCGCTGGTGGTGGTGTCGGTGCATTTGCGGTTTTCGTCAGGATAATGGTTTCCCCCCGAGAGCTATGGACTGGGGTCTGACTATCCTGCTTCAGCGACTCGCTCACCTGCTCAATCAGATAATTGCCGCTGACTTGGCCAGTCGGCGAATTATTGGGGTCTAGATGGTGCAGCAGTGCTTTCGTAAACTCACCGTGCTCAGCGCCTTCTATCGCCGCCTCAAAGTCTCGGGATGCGGCGATGATGCAGCGATCGCACCCCTCACCGCGATCGCCAATATTAATTGCCTCGAAGTCAATCGCTTCGCCCGAGTAGCAGCAGTCCAGCCAGAGAATCTGCTGCTTTACCGGACTCTTTTTCATCTGCTTGCGCAGCCAGTCTAGGGAAATACCATAGAAGCCTCGTGCCATATCCACATCACTGGCAGCGAGAAACCCTTCAGGTCCTAAGTCATCCCGCAGTCCATGGCCGGAGAAGTAGAGCAACGCCGCCTCAGGCGGTTTCCCGGTTTTAGGCTTGAAAAGGTTGGCGATCGCCGTTTTCAGCTCGGTGACGCGTACAATGCTATCTCCAATCTCAGGCTTATCCGTCTCTGGATTGAGGGCTTCAGGAAACAGCTTGATGTTGGTGAAATCGCTGTGGGTCTTCAGCACCTGGGCGATCGCATTGGCATCGCGCGCTGGGGCATTTAGAGACCTGAGGCCACTGGAGTTTTTATATCTGTTGATGCCGATGATGAGAGCGTCACGGCCCATCCGCTATTTCCTACTACTCACGTGGTGTGCAACTTAGACGAATAGGAAAAGTCCCACCGATATACGCTAGGGCTAATCAACAGACCTTAGCTCGGTGAGACCATGTTCGATATCGAAGAGTTTATCATCGCTGTCTACCTATGCATCGATGAGCACCT
>JBCCAG010000682.1:0-2693 GCA_039814955.1 Cyanobacteria bacterium P01_A01_bin.135 | reverse complement strand
CCCAAGTCTGGTTGGCGCGGCCCTGCTGCCACCACTGGTCGGTAGACTGGTCGAAGTCAGAGGGTAGGTCGGTGTAGGCAACGTTGAAGCCGTTGCGCTCGGTAAGGATGAGCTCCGCATAGCCCTCCACCTCAGCCACCTTCTTGAGGTAGTCGTTGATGGCCTGGTCAGGGCGCACCAGCTTGGACTGGCTAAACCGCTCGGCGATCGCTTCCGGGGCCGTGTCCCGCAAATTCTCCTCAATGACAATTTCGCTGGAGGCTTTGGCTAGGCCCTGCAGCAGGGGGTTATCGGTAATCGTCTCAGCGATCTCAACTTGATCACGGAGTTCTTCAGCTACCAGCTCCCCGGTCAGGAGCGCTTGGCCCTCAATTCTCTCGTTCAAGTCCTGGGTGGTGTCCCGCTGGACGATGGTGTAGCCGATGGCGCTGGTGATGGCTAGGGGCGCGAGGGTCAAGGGCAGCACCGTGGTGAATAGCTGCCGCCTTAGGGTATTGGCATTGGTTGTCTCGGCAGGCAAGACAGGGCTGCTGGATAGGGGGGGATTGTCTACCACTGGCGCTTGGGCTTTGGCGAGATTGGAAGCGTCAGAGGCAGCGGGCTGGAGTGGAATTTGAGTCATGGGGTAAGCCAGGGAACTACGGTGGGGTCAAGAATCTTGGTAGAGAGCGTCACAGGTCAAACGCGTCAATCAGTTCATCGATGGAGCCGTACTCCGCCGCAGGCTGAAATTGCTCAATGCCCGCCGCGGCCAAGGCTGGGTCTCCCGCCGGTAAATTTAGCAAGGCCTGCTGCATTTGGTTGGTGAGATCTGCGGGCACGTCCGGTGCGGCAGAGAAGGCCCAGTTGGGGTAGAGGCGCGTGGTGCGGGGCAGCGGGTAGTCGTCTTGAACCGGCTCCAAAATTCTCACAGCGCTGGCGCTGGGTAAGGCCCCATTTGCTACCATCCTTTCGACTTGGCCGGTGCGCACGAAGCCAAAGTCCACCTCGCCATTGGCCACGGCTTTGACCACGGCCCCCTGGGAGGGAATTTCCTTCATGCTGCTGACGTCTAGAAAGGGATCAACCCCTTCCTGCTGTAGGTGATACATTTGGAACAGGCAGCCGCCTGCTGCGGTTCTCATGTTGACGCAAGCGCCGTCTCTCCCCGCTAGATCTTCTACCGTTTGAATGGAGCTGTCGGCTTGAACCACAATGACGCCGCCAAACTCTGTCCCTATTTCGGGTTGAGATGGCGTGGCTAAAATCTCTGTATTGTACTGCTGACGCAGCTGCGCGGAAGCCAGAGGGTTAGTATAAATAAAATCGACGCCGCCCCCCTCAATTTCCACGAACTGTGAAGCGGGAGATACGGAAACAAACGCTACGGGTTGACCAATGCCTTTCTCCAAGGCCTCCAGCAGCGGCTCGTAGCGATCGCGGACGGCGCTAGTATCGTTGTTGAAAACCAGCACGCCCACCTCGATGGCGTTGCTATCGGGGTCGCCGGCGCTGTCAGAGGGTCTGCTGCAGGCCGATGCCGCTGTGGTCGCCAACAGTAGACCGATTAAGAGGGCCGGGTTCGAAAGTTTTAGGCGTGAAAACATAGTTTGTCTAAATAGGAGGTCTTTTATGGTGCGGGGCGCTTTGCACTAGTAGTGAGTAGTCACGGCCTGGAGCAGCGCAAAGGCGCAGCCACTTGGCCTTCAGTAGGTGGTGGGGACATGGCAATGCCATGTCCGTTCAAAATGAATCCCCTCAGCCCTGTTGATTGCGGCGATCGCCCTACGGCATAGCGTCTAAGATGGCGTCTCCATTTAGGACTGGCCCATTGGGCGAGTTGCCCAAGATGAATGGCTGTGCTGAATCCCCGGTCAATAGCCTGTCCGATAGCCTGTCTGGGGGAGCTGTCTGGGAAAGCGAACCCAGATCGGTAGACTGCATCCCCTCGACGCGGTTGACGATTAGCCCCAGGGGCGATCGCTCCTCGCTGCGTAACTGCCGGGAGTAAGTGCGGTCAAGGACGACAACGGTATGCTTAGCGCCGTAGCCAGCCTGCTGGTACCAGGGCGAGGCCCCCAACAGGTGGCCCAGATCGGCAATCCAGAGAATATCGCCGCGCCAGTTGTACACCCCCGGCACCCAGGCCGGCAGGTTAAAAATTGGCACGACTTGACTGGTAGGAAGGGTCAAAATCTCCACCAGGTAGGATACCGGCAGCAGCATGGGGCTCTCCCCCAACACAATCTGCAGCATCTGCTCCCCATCGGGCTGGGGCGCTGGCTCTGCTGACGGCAGCGGTGAGGTAGTTTCGGTGACCTGTGACACGACTACCTCTCAAGCCAGCAACTGCTGGACCGTACGTAGTAGCTCATCCTGATCGATGGGCTTTGCTAAGTAGGCATCAGCGCCCTGCTTCATTCCCCAAAACTTATCCATCTCTCCGTCTTTGGTGGAGCACATAACCACCGGGATTTTGCTGGTCTGGGCCTCTGACTTAATTTCCCGGCAAATTTCAAACCCGCTGCGATCGGGGAGCACAATGTCGAGAATAATGGCGTCAAACTGATGATTCTTGATTTGCTCAAACGCCTCCTCAGCATTTTTAGCGGTGAGGACGCTGACGCCGTTCGTCTGTAAGCAGCTCGCGATAATTTCTTTCTCGGTTTTATTGTCTTCAACAACTAAAACAGTGTTCACGCTTACCTACCTTT
>JBCCAG010000271.1:0-5343 GCA_039814955.1 Cyanobacteria bacterium P01_A01_bin.135 | reverse complement strand
GAAAATGCCGTTGACTGACATCGGCTGGGCCCGAATCAGGGGCCGGTTCTCTGGCTGTAGATATCCATTGTTGTAGTCCCTGCCGCTAGCCAAGAGGGGGTTACCCTGGGGGGAGATGGCGATCGCTGAAGTGGGGTTGCCTGGAACGACGCGCTGCCAGGGGTCAGCGAGCTGGCTCCCTGTGGTAGGAGACTGGCGAGGGCGGTTCTGGTTGAGAAATGAGGTGCGGCGATCGCGGTTGTGGCATCCGTAGCGGGCCATGGTATCCGCGGGCAGGCGGGGTAGGGTGAGGCCGGCGGTGGTCCAGGTATCCTCCACGCTACCGTCGCAAAACTGCTCTGATAGCACTGTAATGCTGTCGGCCCAGATAGCGCTGGCGCGCCAGCTATCCTGCTGTGGATTGGCAAAGCGGGGGTCTAGGCGGTGACGGCGGTAGAAGTGCTGGCGGTTGTAAGGGCGGGATGGGAGCTGCTGCCTAAACTCTTCTAAGGGGCAGTCGCCCCAGCAGGTAAGGGTTTGATGGCGGTTGAAGGCACCCAGGATGTAAACAGGGCCGTCGGTAACCAGAGAAAGGCCCTGGGAATGATTACCTCGATCGAGGCGCGCCCCGTTGCGGATCCGAAAACCGTGGAGCCGGCGGTCGGGGTCAGGATGCCCATCCACGGGTTTGGGGCTAATGCCGCGCTCGCTGCGGGGCGGGTCTTGGCCACGCTCGGCACTCAGCGCCGGGTTGGTTTGACACCGGGGGCTGGTAAGGCTGCGGTAGGACCCACAGGTAGACCAGGAAGCCACAGGCGGTCGGGTAAGGCTGTCTTCCCGTACGGCGTCTTCCCGAAAGCCGTAGACAAGGCCACTGCTGGGGAGCCAGGTGTCTTCTGAGACCGGAGCCTGGCGCAGCAAGTTCAAGTCTATGTCTAACACCCGTGCCAGCAGCCCCTCCCGTCCGTCAAAGAGAGCCGCGTCCTTGATGGCTAGTCGCACCCGCCTCGATGTACCACAGGCGCTGCCCTCGCAGGTTAAGTACAGGGCACGATCGCTGAGGACATTTCCTGGTCGGGCCGGCTGGTGGGGGAGCTGCCAGTCGGATAAGGGGCGGGGGACAACAGCGAGCACCGGCAGGGTCGCGGCATCTAGAGCGATGGCCTGATAGCGCCAGCCCCGATTTAGGTGGACAATGGTGTCATCGCGCCAGAGAGGTACAGTGGCTTCAGAAACGGGGGCCAGTGGCAGCAGGTAATGCAGCGCCGGAAAGGCAGGCTGGGAAGGGAGTAGCGCCGCTAGTTCCGGGCTGTTCAAGGCGCTCGCTGCGCGGCCTGGGGAAAAGCCCCATTGGCGATCGCGCTGCACCTGCTCCTTCAGGGCCACCGTTTGGGCCAGCGCCAATATGTCGGGGGCAACCCCTATCTGGGCCAGTGCCGCCAGTACAGCCTGGGGAGATGCCAGCGTCGCAGCATTGACGTTGCGTAGCGCTCGGCGTAGTGCTCGCCAGGAAGCAGGCTCTGGCCCCGCGGGGTAGGTGAACTGAGACAGGTAGCCGAGGTTGTAGGCCAAGATTCCTAGGGTGCAGGTGGCGGTGTGCAGGGTGGTTTTGTCTGCAGGGCTGAGCTGGGGATAGGGGGTGGTCTCTAGAAGCTTCAGGACGCGCCGCAGGAGGGCTGCGTCTCCCCAAGCGGCCAGCAGCGGGTAGGGGTGGACCTGCTCATCTGACGGGGTGAAGGAGGGGCTGCCGCCCTGGGGGTCTCCGGCGAAGTGAGCCCAGTTACGCAGCAGCTTCCCCAACGGGCGGTTGGGAGCGATGGCGGCGGCGAAGCCAGATTCGGTGGTAATGGCGGCGGGGAGCGGGGCGTACTCCCAGCCATTGGTGCCCTCACCCGTCAAGATATTGCTGACAATGGGCTGGCCTCCGTAGAACTTTGGTAGGTAGGGGCGCAACAGGGTCGAGCGGTCGGTGAAGGTGCTGCTGGCGGTAAGGGTGGCAGCGGTGCCTGGGTGGGCGGTGGAGATCAAGCAGGCGCTGGGACGATCGGGGGTGGGGGCGTGGGCAGGGTAGAAGAGGGTGGACTGCACCGCTGCGGGTGAGTCCCACAGCGATCGCCGCTGCCGTGCCGCTTGACAGTTCTCTCCCGCAGAACACCCTGGCCAGGGCAGCAGTGCTTCCCCCAGGGTTAGACGCTGCCCTACCATAACTCGCAGACCTTCGGCCCTGGCCCGCCGCTCCCAGTAGCCGTCCAGGCCGTAGTCTTCACCAATGGGATCGTCCCCAGTCAGGTGAGTGCGGGTGAGCTGGTCATCGGTCATCGGCACCGGGGCCTGCCGCAGTCGCTCTCCTACAATTGGTTCACCGATTTTGCCCGGTATCTGCCCTAAGCCAATGTCGGGGGCCGGGCCGTAGCGGTTGTCAGCCCGAAAGCGATCGCGGCGGTCCGGTAAGCCGCCGGTGCGGGAAGAAAGCCGCTGGGATCCTGGCTTCGCTTCCGGCTGGCTCAGCGTTTGGCGATCGCGGGGGACCTGGCGGGCTTCTGTGAGCTGCTGCAGGGGGTCTAGAAGCAGGGCACTGGGGCGCTGGGGGCCACTAGCCAAACCATCGTTAGCGGGGGTGAGGGTAACAGCGCGGCCATCGCCGCCATCGTCATACACAGCAGCCCGACCACCCAAGCGATCGCGGGCAAGGCTGCCCATCACCACATGTCCCTGAAAGCTACTTTCTAGCAGCGGCGCCGCCTGCCCAGTGGTAATCGGGCTTGCCCCGAATTTTGCCAGGCAGGAGGCCGGGACACTAACGGGAAACAGCGCTACGGTGTTGTCTGAGTCGAGGATGATATTACCTTCGCTGTGAAGAGCGCCATTCCAGGAGAGCGCCGTCTCAGCAGTAATAGCGAGATCATCTTGAAACCAGACCCCCCAGGGAAAGCCACGCTGCAGCTGCCAGTCCTGCTGCAGCTCCAGCGTGGCTATAGGCTGGTCCGGGCGGTCCGGCAGCAGCACCACATCCACCTGAAAGTTTTTTCGCTGCAGGGATGGATGGGCGGGGTCAGGGGTCCAGCCGCTCTTGTCATTCCTAGAAGGGCGATCGCTGCCGTAGCGAGGCTGACACAGCGGCTCCGCCTCTAAGGCATTGCTGAGGGGGCCATGGCGCACTTCCCCTTTGAGCGATCGCGCTGGGGTTGAGGTATCTTCCTCCGGCTGCTGCAACCAGATGCCATACACCACGGCGGCGTTAGGCTGTACCGATAGGTCTGTGCCAAGGCTTAGTCGGTAGCGCCAGGCGTTATCCAACTGGCCGTCGCCGGTGATGTCCAGACGGGTTTCGCCGGGGAAGGTGTAGGGGTCTATTCCCTCTGCTAGCGTCAGCCGCGGCTCCTGCTGGTTGCGCAACATTTCGTGGAGCTGGCGTTGGTCAGCGGTACCGGCAGGGCGGCGAGGGTCCTGGCGACGGTCCAGCAAATGGTTTAGCTTGGCTTTGGCTCGGTCGATGGCGGGGGAAGCAGCGTTGACCACCGCCTGCTGCTGGCGATCGCGCGTCGCTTGTGAGGCTTGGTCGTAGGCTCGCAGGGTAATGGCTCCCACACAGAGAAATACCAGCAGCAGCAAGAGGGTGGTGGCTGGGAGCACGAAGCCGGCTGAGGACGAGCGCGTACCGCGGCGTGGTGTGGAATATGGGTGGCAGCGCTGCCGTAGAAGGCGCATTAGGCAGTAAAGCTGCCGCAGAAGGCGGTTTTGCAGACGAATCACAGGACGATGCTCCCTACCATGGGCTCGAAATAGGCTCAAGCCATGACTCTGCCTGTTTCGCCCTCGCTCACGCTAAAGGGAGTCCACCGATTGGAGAGCGGGTGCCGCCGGTTTTCCGCGCAAAGTTCCGTAATTTTGATGGCATTACCGGTACAAAGGGTGGGTATGCCTCTCAGAAGCTGGCACACTGAGTAGGGGCCTATCTTCAGCGCTTCGGAGGCTCGTCCCCCGGCACCGTCGATCGGTAAATGGCTAGCCCCACCCTAGCTTCCAATGGCGATCGCAGTTTCTCTCCATGACAACAAGGCATAAAACGGCAACTATCTTGGGATGCGGCTACGTCGGTCAGGCCGTCACCCGTCGCTGGCAGGCCAAGGGCAAGGCGGTCACTGCCACGACCACGACCCCAAGTCGCCTGCCCCTGCTCGAAGCGGTAGCTCAGCGAGCAGTACAGGTTTCAGGAAGCGACCCGGACGGCCTGCAGCAGATCCTAGAGCACGAGACGCTGCTGCTGGTCAGCGTTGGCGCTAAGCGCCGCGACGGCTACCGGGACGCCTACCTCAAAACCGCTGAAACCCTAGCTCCAATATTGCCCCATACCGCCGTTACCCAGGTTATTTACACCGGCAGCTACGCGGTGTACGGCGATCGCCAGGGCCGCTGTGTGACTGAGGCTGATCCCCCTGCCCCCGCGAATTCCAACGGGGAAATTTTGGCTCAGACCGAGCAGGTGCTGCTGGGCACCGCCACCCCGGAGCGGGCCGTCTGTGTCCTACGGCTAGGGGGCATCTACGGCCCAGGCAGGGAGCTGGTGAAGATTTTTCGTCAGGCGGCAGGCTCCACCCGTCCTGGAGCCGGTGACGATGCCGTCAATTGGATTCACCTGGACGACATTGTTGCCGCCATTGACTTTGCGCAACAGCAGCGCCTTGACGGCCTTTACAACCTGGTACAGGATGATCCGCCCACGGCGGCAGCGTTGCTGGAGCATGTGATGCAGACCCACAATTTGCCCACAGTGCAGTGGGATGCCAGCAGCGCCAGTACCCGCCCCTATAACGCGCGGGTCTCAAACCAGAAGCTCAAACAGGCGGGGTACCGCTTCCTCCACCCCAAATTTTCGTTTCAGGCTTAGGCCTTCAGGCTCCCAAGAATGGTGTTATTCTAAGCGTCTGACCCGCCATATGGCGGGTCAGACGCTTAGAATAAGTCCTTCATACCCCGCAGCTTCGCAAAGGTTCGAACCGGGTCCGCGAGGCCGACCCGCTGCTGCAGCGCAGGGTGGTCCCACCGCAAAAATGGGTTGGTTTGCCGCTCCACCCCGATGGTGGAGGGGACGGTTGGCTCCCCTGCCTGGCGGGCCGCTTTGACCTGGGCTAGCCGCTTGGCCAAAGCTAAATTATCGCCATCGACGGTTTGGGCGAACTTGAGGTTGTTGAGGGTGTATTCGTGGGCACACCACACTTGGGTATCCTCCGGCAGCGATCGCAGTTTGGATAGGGAATCTACCATTTGGGCAGGTGTTCCCTCAAACAGTCGCCCGCAGCCGCCGGCAAACAAGGTGTCGCCGCAGAACAGGTGACCCTCGCGGCTTTCGGTGCCAGCGGGGGG
>JBCCAG010000360.1:0-4646 GCA_039814955.1 Cyanobacteria bacterium P01_A01_bin.135 | reverse complement strand
GGGCGATCGCGGCCCTAAATGCTCAGCCCTGCAGGAGCGAAGATGAAGCGGCAGACGAGCGATCGCATCAGCGAAGGGCTAAGTCTTCATCGCGCTAGCAAAAGCCACCAAGCTAAACTGGACCCATCCCGTCAGCGCAGTCATCCCTGGGTCAAACTCCACCATCGCCATGACCACAGCCCCCTCTCACTCGCAGCGCCAAATCCCCTCTAAAATCCCTGATAGTGGCGCCATCTTCCCGCCAGGCGATCTATACAGCGACGAGCCACCCTTGGAATCCGACCTCCACCGCGACCAAATCGACCTGCTCATTCGGCTACTGCGCTGGGTATGGAAAGATCGCCAAGACTACTACGTCTCAGGCAACACCACCATCTACTTCAGTCCTCAGCGCGATAAGTCAAAGGACTTCCGAGGTCCTGACTTCTACGTTGTGCTGGGGGTAGACAGCCAGCCTCGCAAAAGTTGGGTCGTGTGGGATGAAGGCGGCAAATATCCCAACGTTATCGTAGAGCTGCTGTCCGATTCGACAGCCAAAGTTGACCGGGGGTTAAAGAAAACTCTCTACCAAGACGTGTTTCGTACCCTGGACTATTTCTGGTTCGATCCAGCTTCCCTGGAGTTTGAGGGATTTCATTTAGTTGATGGCGAGTACCAGCCTATCGAGCCTGACGCCCAAGGACAGCGCTGGAGCCATCAGCTACAGCTTTTTCTCGGCATCCACGACCGGCAGCTGCGGTTCTTTACTGCAGACGGGGCGCTGCTCCCAACTCCCGAAGAGGCCGCTACAACAGCACAGCAGCACAAAGACCGACTAGCGGCCAAGTTGCGAGAGCTGGGCATCGACCCCAACGAGATTTAATGCTGACTGATAGATGGCCTAGAATCTCTGCTCAGAACCCAGTCAAAAGTTAGGAAAGGCCACCCCACATCACCTTACCGGACGAGTCAAGAACCGGAACCCAAAATCGCCGTAGTACAAATCGCCTCCCTATGCCTCGGCCACTTGAGCCTGCAGCGCGGCAATCTGCGCCTGCAGCGGGGCGATCATCTCCGCCACCTCATCTGCAGAGAACTTTTGGGGAATGTGCTGAGGGCAGTTCCAATCCCAGGCCTCAATCCGAATCACAATGGCCCGCTGGGCCTCACCCGTGTACCCCGGAACCTGTAGCTGCGCCAATAGTTCGGGCCGTTCATATTCCACCGTCGCCCGCCCCCAAATTTTGAGGCGGCGGCGGTTGGCGTAGTCCATCAAAAACAGAAAAACGCGGTCGTTGTCGGCCAAGTTACCGATGCTTAGGTACTGGCCGTTGCCCTTAAAGTCAGCAAAGCCCAGGGTCCGCTCATCTAGCACCTTTAAAAAGCCCACAGGGCCGCCGCGAAACTGGATGTAGGGCCAGCCGTTGGCGTTGGTGCTGCCCAGGTAGAAGCTGTCCCGCGCTTCCACAAATTCAGCCACCCGGGGAATCAGCGTATCGTTTTCAGGGCCCGCCTCCTCCATCCGACTGTACATCTCCCGGGAGCCGTAGACCTCCTGTAGGGCTTTGATGGTGGGGGTGAAGGCAATCTGGTTAAACTTACGAGCCATGGGATTCTCCTTAAATGACTATTGAACGGCGAGCCGGACTGACGGGAACTGCCTTAACTGACCGGCGCAAATAGCTCCATGCGAACGCCGCCGGGAATGGTAAGCATCATGTGCTGGGAGGGACCGCCGCCAATAGGTTCTGGGGCAAACTCAATGTCGACGCCGGGGGTCGTTTTCAGGGTTTCATGGAGCGATCGCAGGGTGTCCAGGCCATCTACTTTGAGGGCAAAGTGGTGCAGGCCGATGTTGTTTTTTCGGTTAAACTGAACGGCACTAGCCGGATCGGTGGCTTGCCAAAGAGTGAGCATAATTGCCCCGTCTGATATGAAGACCGCAGGGTAATCGGGAACTTCGCCCACTTGCTTGAATGCCAGCGTGTTAACGAAAAAATCGCGGGTTGCTGCGATATCGGGCACCGTCAAGCCTAAGTGGTGAGCGCCTTGCGTAGCTGCCATGGTAAGTCTCCAATTGTGGGGTTTGCCAATTGTGGGGTTTGTAGTCGAAAAGAAGCGGTAGAGAACTGATGTCGCCTATACCTGCCGCAGACCGTGGGCCTATCCTCTAGCTAAAATCAGCAGGCCAACAGCAGCATAGGGAACGGAGGGTCTACGCGCCTTGACGATCGTCAAGCTTGTTTTAGTTCGCAACATCCTCTAACCATTCTTCGGAAAATGTGATTCTCCGTTGCCTGCGGCGCATGACACCCTCGGCTTCGAGGCGGGACAGTAGCCGTGAGAGACTCTCTGGGGTCAGGGCCAGCTCGCTGGCGATCGCCCGCAGTGGCTTATCTAGCACCACGGCGTTTTGCTCTGAGTCCCGGCGCTGCATGAGATAGTGCAACAGGCGATCGCGGGCCGAGGAAATGCTGCGCAGCTCCAACAGGGTTTTAACGGACTGGAACCGCTGGGTAAGGCTAGCCACGTAGCGCTCCGACAGGGCGGAAGACTGGCGCAGGGTTTCTAGAAAAGCGGCCTTAGGGATGGCGATCACCTCGGACGGAACTTCCGCCATAGCGGTACAGCTATAGGTATCCAGATACAGCACGTTCTCGGCAAATAGCTGCTGGGCGGCGACAAAGTAGTGAGTAATCATCCGGTCGTTGACGAAGGTGACTAGCCGCAGTTGGCCTGTGGATAGCCAGTACAGGTGCTGCGCCGGTTCCCCCTGCTGAAAGAGGAGCTGTTTGGCGGATAGGACCTGGGCCCGCTGCTGGAGCTGGGGCGGCAAGTCGGTGGGGGTGAGCAGTGGCATAGGGTTACCTCATGGTGACAAATTCTTCAGCGGTGGAGGGGTGGAGGGCCATGGTGTTGTCAAAGTCCTGCTTGGTGGCCCCCATGGTGAGGGCGATCGCCACCGATTGGATGATTTCAGCGGCGTCTTTGCCCACCATGTGTGCCCCCAGAACGCGATCGGTGTGGCGATCCACCACCAGCTTCATCAGCGTCTTTTCTGGAGAGCCAGTGAGGCTGTGGTAGAGGGGCCTAAAGGTGGAGCGGTAAACTTTGATGCGGTCTGTCCCCAACTGGGCAATCGCCGCCGCCTCGCTGAGCCCTACTGTCGCCGCCTCCGGCTGGCTGAACACCGCCGTCGGGATGGTGGCATAGTTGACCTGACGAGGGCGATCGCCAAACACCGTATCAGCAAAGGCCCGCCCTTCGTCAATGGCGACGGGGGTGAGGTTGGCGCGGTTGGTGACATCCCCCACCGCATAGATGTGGGGCTGGCTGGTTTGGCTCCATTCGTTGACGGCCACTGCCCCTAAGTCGGTCTCGACCCCAGCGTTTTCGAGCTGCAGGGTGGCGGTGTTAGGGACCCGGCCAATGGCAAATAGAACCGCGGCGTCTACAGTGATGGGAGGGCGATCGCTAAATATCAGTGTCGTTCCCGCTTCACTTTTCTCCAGACGTTCAAGGGTAGTGTGGGTGAGTACCGTAATGCCCCGGCCCACCATGGCGTCCTGCACCTGATCGCGGATGTCCTCGTCAAAGCCCCGCAGAATTTTGTCGCCTCGGATCACCTGAGTCACTTCCGTACCCAAGCCGTTGAATATTCCTGCGAACTCGGTGCCGATATAGCCGCCGCCGATAATTGCCAAACGCTGGGGCTGGTGGGGCAGTTTAAACACCTCCCGCGAGGTGATAGCCTGCTCAATGCCTGGCAGCTCTGGCAGGACAGCCTCGCTGCCCGTGGCGACGAGAATGCGCTCGGCAGTGTATTTGCGATCGCCTACCTCAACGGCGTGGGGGGCGATAAAGGCAGCGCTGCCGCGAATCAGTGAGACATTGGCCTTATCCAAAAAGCTCTCGTGCAGATGGCTAAGGCGGTTCACTTCGCCGTCCACAATTTCCGCCAGTCGAGGCCAGTGGAAGCTGGGTTTGACGGCCTCCCAGCCGTAGCTAGCAGCTTCATCGTAAAGGTGAGAAAACTGGGACGCATAGACCAGCAGCTTTTTGGGCACACAGCCTCGCACCACACAGGTGCCGCCTACCAGGTCGCTCTCAACGATGGCCACCCGAGCGCCGTAGCCAGCGGCCCGCTTGGCCGCCGCCAGGCCGCCCGACCCTGCTCCTAAAACCAGCAGATCAAAATCGTACGTCATGACAAATAACTCCAATGTGATAAGTCACCTAGGGGCAGGGCGTACCCTGCCCGCAAAATGGGTTACACCGTAGCCAAATCACTCTCAAATTCAGGCGTCAAAATCGCCATCCCCGTCTTTACCGCCGGGCGAGCCGCCAGCCGCGCCGCCCAGGCCTGTACCTGGAGAAACTCCGCGAGCTCAACCGCCAGATAGGGCGTCGTGGCGGCCTCCACCCAGGGGAACGTGGCGATGTCAGCGATGGAATAGGTGCCAGCGATATAGTCCTTGGTGGCCAGCTGCCGGTCCAGCACCCCCAGTAGCCGCAGGGTTTCCTTCCGGTAGCGCTCAATGGCATAGGGCAACTGCTCAGGGGCCGCGTTGCGGAAGTGACCCAACTGGCCGAACATCGGTCCGACGCTAGCCATCTGGAACATCAGCCATTCAATGACCTGGGCGCGATCGCCTACCTCAGTGGGC
>JBCCAG010000896.1:0-1786 GCA_039814955.1 Cyanobacteria bacterium P01_A01_bin.135 | reverse complement strand
CGATTCCTCTGACAATATTCCTGGTGTGAAGGGCATTGGGGCCAAAACCGCCGTCAAGCTGCTGGATGAGTTTGGAGATCTGGAAACCATCTACGCCTCTTTGGAGGGCATTAAAGGTGCCGCCCGCAAAAAGCTAGAAGCTGGGCAGGCGGAGGCCCGCCACTCCCAATACCTGGCCCAGATTCATTTGGATGTGCCCATGGCGGTGGAGGTGGACCAGTGCAAGCTGGACTCCTTTGAGGTGAAAGCCGTGCAGCCGCTGCTAGAACAGTTAGAGCTGCGCCAGTTTTTGAAAACCCTACCCCGGCTGCAGCAAGTATTCTCAGGGCAGCCGGCAGATTCAACCGCGCCCGACAGCCTCAGCAACGCCCTGCTAGCCGCGCCAGGGGACGACGATATCTGGTTCTTTAGCGCCGACGATACGGAAGCGAGCGAAATGGTGCGGGAGGCAGCGATCGCCCCCCAGGTGATTGACAGTGCAGCGGCCTTGGCGGATCTCGTTAACACCCTCAAGGCCCACCGCAACCCTGACCAGCCCGTCGCCTGGGACACCGAAACAACGGCACTGGAGCCCAGAGATGCAAAACTCGTCGGCCTTGGCTGCTGTTGGGGACCTGACCCCGAGGCGATCGCCTACATTCCTCTGCACCACGAGCAGGGCCATTGCCTGCCCCAGGCTGAGGTGCTGGCAGCCCTGCGCCCTATCTTAGAGAGCGCCGACTATCCCAAGGTGCTACAAAACGCCAAGTTCGACCGCCTGATGCTGAAAGCCCAGGGCATTGAGCTGGCGGGGGTGGTATTTGACACCATGCTGGCCAGCTATGTCCTCAACCCTGAGGCCAGCCACAACCTCACCGATCTGGCCCTGCGCCACCTCAACCTATCGGTCCAGAGCTACAGCGATCTGGTCCCCAGGGGCAAAACCATCGCCTATCTAGATATAGGCCAGGTGGCCCAGTACTGCGGAGAAGACGTCCACACCACGTTCCTGCTGGTGGAGCCACTGCGGCAGTCCCTGGGAGAGCTGCCCGAGATCCAGCACCTGCTGGAGGCCATCGAGCTGCCCCTAGAGCCGGTGCTAGCGGACATGGAGTACTGCGGCATTCGCATCGACACCGACTACCTCCAGGGTCTGTCGAAAACCCTGGGGGCAGATCTAGCCGCCATTGAGCAGCAGGCCTACCGCGATGCCGGCGCTGAGTTCAACCTGGGCTCACCTAAGCAGTTAAGCGAGCTCCTATTTGACACCCTTGGCCTCGACAAACGTAAGTCCCGCAAAACCAAGACGGGCTACTCCACCGACGCCGCCACCCTAGAGAAGCTGCAGGGGGACCACCCGGTAATCGACGCCGTGGTAGAGTACCGCACCCTCGCCAAGCTGAAGTCCACCTATGTGGACGCATTGCCCAACCTGGTGCGCCCCGATACCGGCAGAGTACACACCGACTTCAACCAGGCCATCACCGCCACGGGGCGACTCTCCTCCTCGAACCCCAACCTGCAAAATATCCCCATCCGCACGGAGTTCAGCCGCAAAATTCGGGCGGCGTTTGTGCCCCAGGCAGGCTGGCAATTGGTCGCCGCCGACTACTCCCAGATCGAGCTGCGGATTCTGGCCCACCTCAGCCAAGAGCCGGTGCTAGTAGAGGCTTACCAGACCGGCGAAGATGTGCACCGGCTAACGGCACGGCTGCTGTTTGACCGGGAGGAAATTACCACCGACGAGCGCCGCCTGGGTAAAATCATCAACTTCGGCGTTATTTACGGGATGGGGGCGACCCGTTTT
>JBCCAG010000858.1:0-1947 GCA_039814955.1 Cyanobacteria bacterium P01_A01_bin.135 | reverse complement strand
TTCGCGGTAGCTCGGCGAGCGGGTCAGCGCCAGGCTATCCAGCAGATTGACCACGGGAACCGCCTGGCCATCGACACTGATGGTGTCTCGCCCGTCAACAGAGGTGATCTGCTCGGGGGTCACCAGCAGCGTCATCTGTAGAAACTCGATGGGAATAGCGTAGGACAGGCCCTGTACCTTAACAAGCACCACGTTGGCCGTGCTGAGGGCGGTGCTGAGCTGCAGCCGGAAGGTGGTCCCTTGCCCTGGCGTTGAGTCAATTTGCAGGTTGCCCTTAAGCTGCTCTACCTGAGTTTGCACCACATCTAGCCCCACGCCCCGGCCCGAGACCTCTGTAATGAAGCTGCGGGTCGAAAATCCCGGCGCTAGGATCAGCCGCTGAATTTGGCTGGTGGACATTTCCTCTAGGGCCGCTTGGCTGTAGAGGCCTCGCTTCACCGCCGTCTGCCTAATTTGCTCAAGGTCAAGGCCTCGGCCATCGTCTTTAATTTCAATGGTGAGGCTGACGGCAGTTTGGTGAGCGGCTACCTTTAGGGTCGCGGTGGTGGGCTTACCGGCGGCTTTTCGTTCCTCTGGGGGCTCGATGCCGTGGTCAATGGCGTTACGGACCAGGTGCATCAGCGCATCTCGGATTCCCTCGAGCAGGCGCTTGTCGGCCAGTGTGGTTTCCCCTTCTATGACCAGGTCAATCGCTTTATGTTGCCGGTTGCCGAGGTCGCGCACCAGTCGCGGCAGGGGCTGAAACAGCTTTGACAACGGCAATAGCTGCAGCTTGCGAATCCGCTCCCGCAGCTCTTCTGCCACCTGGTCGAGCTTGCCGCTGTTGTCCTGCACCGTCGCGCGCAGGGTCAGCATTAGCTTGGCCAAGCGCTCCTCGTAGGACAGCGCGGCTAAATCTGACTGCGGCTTGTGCCTGTTTGCTTGCCACTCGTCCCACAGGGCGACGAGCTGCCGCGTTTGCGTGGCGGTCTGGGCAATTTGAATGCGGGTCACCGCCAGGGTATCGGCCTGAGCCATCAGGGCGTCTAGCTCACGCGAATGGATGCGGATGGTCTCCCCGCTGCTCCCGCCATCAGCTGCGGCGGGCTCTGCCGGCGCTCCTGACAGGGTGGCAGCGGGGGCAGGCTCGACAACGTCTGGGGCGAGGTTTATAAGGGCCTCCACAAGTTGGTGAATGCGCGGGTCAGCAGTGTCGGGCTCTACCTGAACCAGATGCTCAATCGCATCTAAACTCTCGTAGAGGCGATCGCTCACCGCTGCATCGAGGGTCAAGGCCTGGCGCTGAACGCCAGTCAGTACGTCCTCCATGGCATGGGCCAGCTCCTCCACTAGGTCCGCTCCGGCGGTTCTGGCGTCGCCCTTGAGGCTGTGGGCCTCTCGCATGAGCCGCGCTAGGGTGGCGGCATCGCTGGGGGCCTTCTCCAGATGTAGCAAGTCAGCTTCAAAGCGCTGCAGCCGCTCTTTGCTGGTGGCCCGGTAGATCTCCAGCAGCTCGGCGTCTTCGTCGGCTAGAGCAATGGGCTGCATCGGCTCCACGAAGGCCGGCTCCAGCACGAGCGGTTCGGCTACCGCTGCCGCCAGCGCTGGTCCAGCTAGATCTAATTCATCCGGCGGCAGCACCGACGGGGAGGGGGCGATGACGGGCGGCTCGGCCACTAAGGGCCCCGTCGCCACTGGCGCTAAACCGGCTGGGCTAAAAGGCCCCTCTAGTAGAGGCGGCTGGGGCGCAGCAATCGCCGTGGCCGCAGCAGTTAGCAGGCGATCGCTTACCTGGTTAATGTCGACGCCGCTGGGCTCACCCGAGGTCGCCTCCTGCACCATCTGCCCCGCCGCCGCCAGCCCTTCAAGGATGCTGCCATTGACCTCGGGGGTAAGCGGCATGGACTGGGACCCGATGTCCTTGATTAGGGTCTCAATCATCTCAGCCACTGCGCCAATGGGCTCTAG
>JBCCAG010000511.1:0-3650 GCA_039814955.1 Cyanobacteria bacterium P01_A01_bin.135 | reverse complement strand
GACGCTAGTGTTGAGTCCAACCTGTAATCTTTCTTAGCAAAGCGCCGGTTGAATCGGCTGCCCCTGTGGATAACTTGGTTGTTTACGAGCCAGGGGAGTCAGAACTGTTGCGCTGATCGAATCATATGTATCGGGGAAGATCGGCCCGGCGATGTCGTTCGAGCCAGACCTGTTGTGGGGGCGGTGCAGTTTTATGCTGACATGGCTAAAGTTAATCGCAGTTTGCTTCCCCAAGATTAAGAGTCTGCTAGGTCCAAGTCCTAGTATTTCTGTAGGACGTAAGGACCTGATGACAGATGAGCAAGCGTCAGTCTGTAAAATAAACTTCAAGAAAATTAAAACGCTTTTCAATCAATTGCCTTTAGACTCGGGGTACTTAATCCCAGATAGTCTCTGATTGATAGGGCTGGTAGCTACTGCGGGCCGCTAAGGCCGCCCCATTAAGAGGTTCCGTTTTTATAAACTCCACGATTTGCAAACTTAATAATAAGAGGATTAGCCGCAATGTCTTTTTTCCCAGTTCTAAAGATTAGCGATTTGCTGCGATCGCTCTCTGAAAAGGCGAGGCACGACGTTAGGGAAGAGCTGTTCTCTCTTGCAAATGATAAGCGACGTATTGCGCTGCGGCTGCGGGAAATTTTGCCCACGGCATTTGACCTGGAATACATCGAGAACGCCATTTTCCCGGCTCTCGTTACCAGCGTTCATGCCGGTGAAAAAATGGACCTGCCTTTAATTGACGAGCAGCGGCTCAGCAAAGAAAATGCCTTGCCGTTCTTCTTATGGGGAATGCTCTACGACAGCTGGGAGCCCAACCTAGAGGAAGAAGGTCTGTCGGTGTTCATTCAGGGTTACGAGAATCGCGGCGAGGACAACCGCCGCAAGCGAATCTACTACTCTGCCCTTACCCCCGACCTATACCGCCCCATGTACGGCGATAAGGTGGTGGGCTTTTTCGACCAGCTGTTTAGGCCTGCCAATGCGGGTAAGCCTCTGATGCGCCAGTATCTGGACTCCTACTTTGATTTGTACTGGGATCTACATCTAGGGGTGCGGGGCCGGGACATCCCGCTGGATGTACACCAGATTGGCCAGAGCTTCAACACGGTGCTGGCTTACATCAACCCGATTGAGGATATCGTCCACGACAACTACGTGGTGGTGCGAGCCCTGCGCCAAACCCTGAAGGACTGGATTGACGCCCGACTCACCGATATCACCAGCGGCAAAACCCCCGACCCCAAGAAGACCTTTGCTTACTACTGGCTTGAAAATGGGCGGCAGGGGCCTGATTTTCGGCGCAAAGACGTGGTGTTTGAGTGCTTCCACAACTTTGTGGCCTTGAGCCAATGGGGAAATACCATATACCGCACCATGCTGCTGTTTTTGGAGCAAGGCGGCGACCCGGCCATCAAGGCGGCGTTTGCTGAAACCATGAGCGGAGACTTTGATAGCCCTGACGGAGACAGTCCCTTCACGCCCCTAGACCGCTTTGTCATGGAGCTGTTCCGCGTCACCTCCCCCAACGACGGCAGCATTTCTACATTGGAGGAGACTGGCCAGATCGAGGCGCTCTACCCCCGCTACGCTTACATGGTCAACTCCCACGCCGAAACCAGCCGCGACCCGCGTCACTGGCTAGACCCCAACGCCTTCAACCCCGACCGCTACCGGGAAGCCCCTACCAGCGACCAAGTTGACGAGGCGCGAGCCAAACAAATCGGCTTCGCCCGCTGCCCGTTCCACGAGACCAGTATTGGTGTCAAGGATGGCCGGGATACCCAGATCCCCAATAGCGCCTTTGGCACGGTGTATGGCATCACTGCCGGGCAAACCTACCCAGTATGCGACTATGCGGGCTACGCTCCCTTTGGGTTTGGCTACCGCCGCTGTCCCGGCGAGCAGTTGACGGTGGAGTTTATCAAGGATTTTCTCCGGAAGATTTGGCGAGACAGAATTGTGTTCAAGGAACTAGACTTACCCCGTGCCCCTGAGCAGGTTCCCATCGGTCCGGTAGCCGTGATTGAGGACAATATTGGCTTTGAAGTGAGGCGCTAGCGCTGCAAAACCGCAGACGCTCTTCATGGGGACGGTATGTGCTTATACCAATTCCATGTGTGCTTGCACATATTGGAGACCCCCTATAGTCCCCCTTGGCTTTGGCGTAGCCTGCCCGAAGGGCGTAGGGGACGGCGACAGCCGGGGGTAAGCCATAATGTGTATCTTCTATCCATTTGGTATTAGTTATTGATAAACTTCTCAAAAACCCCTCCAAAATCTTCTCGCATAAAGTTCTCCTGAGCGTACTTGAGCCAGTTAAAGGTGTATTGGTTGATTGCTTTAAACTGCTCTTCAGGAGTTTCCGAAGAAGAAAAGCGGCTAGATGCGGTTGCTGCTGTCGATAGACTGCTTTGGGCATGCTGCAGCAGCAAACTATTCTCGTGCTGAATAGACGCGATGCGCACTAGGGTTTTGTATAGGTCTTTTAGCGCCGTCAGATGGCTTTTATTGACGTCGATGGAGTACTCAGTGCCGCCCATTGCAAACTTAATCTCAATATCCATATCGAGCGTCCCTGCCGTTTCTAGTCTCACCCCTTGAATGGTGTGCCGCCGGTAAGAGAATCGCTTTAAGAGCCGCCGCCTGCTGGTTGCTGAGGTTCCATCGAGATGAATGAGGGCCAGATTGGTGAAGCAGTATTCGTCTGATTTGCTCTTAATCAGAAAGTAAATCTTCTCGTTCTCTTCGTGGAGAATGTAATTATCGGAATCGACCTTGTCGTAGTCTGCAGGTGCGATGACGGCTCCCACATCGCTGAGACCGAGGGCGTCTGAGGCAATATTCTTGAACATGGCTAAGGTCTGCTGCTTGTAATCGAATAGACCTCAATGCTAGCCCATCGCCCAGGAAGGCTTGCCCCAGGCAGGAGCATCCGTTGCTCGTTTGGCTATTGGGGCCGGCGAGGCAGCGTCATTGTGAACTGAGTTTGATCCGCTGGTGTTGTGTCCAGCACTAAGGTGCCGCCATGGGCCTGAACGATCTCCCGCGATAGGCTCAAGCCCAGGCCCAACCCTTCCACGCGCCGATTGTGGGATGGGTCGCCTCGGTAGAACCGCTCAAACACGCGATCGCCTGCTGTGATCCCACTAGAGGCGTTGGTAACGCTGACCTGAACGCTTTTGGCCCGCTGGTGGGCCGTGATCCGTACCCATCCCTCGGGCAGGTTGTATTTGATGGCGTTGCTAATCAGGTTTTGGATCACCTGCAGCAGCAGGTCGCGATCGCCCCACACGTAGAGATTCGGATCAATATCGACGACTGTGCGCAGGTGGGGGGCCAGCAACTCCAGGTCTTCTCCGGCGACGGCCAGCATGGCCGACAGGTCAACCTGGGTTTTATGCAGGGCCATCTGCCCCGCGTCAGCTAACGACAGCAGCAGCAGTTTGCGGACGATGGTGCTCAGCCGCCGCACTTCATCTAAAAGGCTGCCGAGCTGCTGTTGCTCCGCTCCTGACTCAGCCTGCTGCAGCATTTGCTCCAGCTCCCCCTGCAGAATTGCTAGGGGCGTTTTCAGCTCGTGGGCGGCATCGGCGCTGAACCGAGAGGCCTGCTTGAAGCTGCGCTCCAGCCGCTCTAGCATCTGGTTGAAT
>JBCCAG010000296.1:0-5135 GCA_039814955.1 Cyanobacteria bacterium P01_A01_bin.135 | reverse complement strand
CCTTAGCCAGACGACGCTGCAGCGGGTGGGCCAAAAGGTGACGACCCAACTGCGCCGCTATAATCTGCCGTTTAAGCCCTATGACCTGCGCCATGCCTGGGCGGTGCGCACTATCCACGTGGGGTTACCGGACACGGTGGCGGCCCAGATGATGGGCCATTCGGTGGCGATTCATACCCAGACCTATCACCGCTGGATTACCCGCCGCGACCATCAGCAGGCAGTGGATGCGGCGCTGCGGGGCGGGTAGGGGTAGGCGCTGGCGCATCTTTGCATAGGCTTTACCGGCTGACCCCGGAGGTGGGGTGAGGCTGCAGAAAAGGGAACTAGACGAGGCTATCGTCTGTAGGCCAAGCCGGATGTTACTGACGGGGCGGCGCTTTAATACGGTTTTGAATACGCTTATATGATTCTGCCGATTGCCTAGGGATGTTCTATTTTTAACCAGCGGACTCTCTGAGCGATCGTTTCAAATATTGGAATAGTTGATCATATTTCTATCAGGTTTTTCTGCCAGTGTGCTAAGCAAAATGCACTGGCAGATTTTTTCGTATTTCTTGTGTTTTAAGTGCCGAAATATTCGGTGCTTTGCAATAAATGCATTACGTTTTTTAACGCGATATCTTTATCTGTATTTGCCGATACTTTACGTATTTATCTACCCACAAGCAAGTCTTAAAAGATACAGTTGAAAAGTCGGAAACAACGCAACTGTTGTCCCGCTTCTGAAAGTTTATTTGCTTACAAGGACATATTCTAATGACTCGAATTGCTAAAGTCGCGATCGCTCTAGTGACTACTATGGCTGGTGTTTCTGGTCTGTCTTCCGCAGCGATGGCCGGAGAAGGTGGCGTGGCCGGTGGTGCGGCGTTCACCATTGATGGGCGGGATGTTACCGGCGTTGCGGTATCAGCTTCCGTGGGTAAGGAAGCGGCCACTGCGGGTGCATTTAACTATGCAGCTGGCAGCGATGTAGCTAACTCCGCATTTGCCATCGGTACTGCCGGTACTACTGCCTTGGGTGCGGTAGGTGACCCGGCTACGTTTAGCGTTACTACGGTTGAAGATACAGATCGCGCTACGCCTCAGGCCAATGGATTTACTAATGGCTTTGACATTCGGCTTGGCACTGACGATTTCGACGATTTAGTCACTGCACCATAGTAGTTAGTTGGCTTTGACGCTCTAATTTATAGAATTTGGGCGGCTTAGCGTATGGGTTTATGGGTTGGGCGACTAGGGTTTCTGCCGGCTCAGCCTATAAATCTACGTTTTGTATTAATGATCGCGGCATGGGCGGCTGCGGGGCGATTTGCTGCGCGTGCAATGATTAGTGCTGACCTCAATTACTGTCTGGCTCTACTTGGGTTACCGCCAAATAAATTTATTGAGCAGAACTCAATTCCTCAAGGCTTTTCCACAAGATGGCTTCACTACGATGACAAATAGCGCAGAAACTGAAAAAGGCTCAAACTTTATCTTCACCAAAAGCACGCAACCGTGGCTTGACCCATCCGGGCAAAGGAGCTATGGCGAGAAGGTCACGATCGCATGTACGGCTACAACGGCAGCGACTACATGCTAGCGGGCACCGGCAACGACCTCGTCTACGGCGGCCACGACAACGACACCATCCACGGTGAAGCCGGTAACGATCGCCTCCGGGGCGATAAGGGCGACGACAGCCTGTTTGGCGGAGAGGGCAGCGACCTGCTCTACGGTGGCGACGGCGACGACTACATCGACGGTGGCCTCGGCAACGACCGTATCTACGGCCAGAAGGGAGCCGACACCATCGTCATCGGCGAAGGCACCGACCACATCTATGGCTTTGAGGTGGGCACCGATAAGCTAGGGCTCAAGGGCTTCAGCTTTGCAGATCTAGCCATTACCCAGCGGGTCAGCACCAGCTACATCAAAGTCGGGGAAACCGGCGCTACCCTCGCCACCCTCAGCCGGGTAAATGCCGAGGCCCTCACTGAGGAGAGCTTCGTCCCCATCATTCTCGACGCGTAATACCCAACGCAGGCGAAGCCCTAGGGCTTGTAAGTGTTTAGCGTCTCGGAATTACCCCCTCTAGCTCCCCTGCGTCCTTCGGACGCGCTGCGCGTTTGCGAAGCATGAGCTTTGCTCAAAAGCCAAGGGGGAGAATGGCGCTTCCCCCCTTACTAAGGGGGGATTGAGGGGGGTGAAGCCAGAGCGTAGTGCGCTCTTCCAGGCTCGCTAAACAGATACTAGGGCTTCGCCTGCTTTCCCCCAACCTGTGCAGCATGTCCTCCAAATCCCCCGGCGTCACCGCCGCTACCGGCACCCTAGTGGTGGGTATCTTCACCCTCGGCATCCCTACCACCGCCGAAGCCGCCCCACCCGAAACCCTGCTCCCCCAGGCACCCCTTCCAGATGTGGACGGCGCTGTTGACCCCGCTATTGCTCCTACTGCCAGCAGTGCTGCCGTGGTGGCTCAACCAGAGACCATCCCCCCCAGCTTCTTACCCACCCTAGAAGCGGCAGCGGCCCCAACCCAACTCACCGTCCCAGAGCCAGTCCGCCCCGACGCATCCCCATCCCCCGAATTCTCCCCACCCGCCGAGGTCAGCAACTCAGCAGCAGATTTGCGATTGCAGGCCCCCCCCGCGATCGCCCCTCCCGAGACCCTAATCGTGCCGCCCGCCCCAACTACCGCTACCGCGATCGCCCCAGCGCCCAATCCCACCGCGATCGCCCCCGAGAATTTACCCGAGGGTACGGGCAAACCCAGCGACACCGCACCCGCAACGCCCACCCCCGAGGACCCCGACTACCTCGTCCCCCCTCGCCCCACCGACGGCGCGCAAATCAACCCCCTCACCACCACCTTCCTCCTCAACGATGTCGCCATTGACCACCTCACCGACTGGGACGTCGTCTTTAGCGAGCAATTTGCCGACACCACTGAGGGAACCCCCAGCGGCAGCGGCACCGTCACGCTCAACAGCCGCATCACTGAAAGCCTCACCACCGACAACGTCTACACCGTAGACCAGCGGGGCAGCTACCTGCAGTTGCGCAGCCTGCCCCACCAGCGCACCGTCACCACCACCCGCCGCGTTCCCCAAACCATGACCGGCCTGCAGCTGCAGATGACCCTCACCGGGGCCTGCATCCTCCCCAATTCCGAGAGCCAAAACTCCCAGGACCAGTGCAGCTACATCCCCGGCCTAATCACCGTGCGGGACAGCATTGACCCCGACTTCTTCATTCCCACCCAGGTCCGCCAGCCCTCCAGCGTCGGCGATGTGGTCACCCCCGAGTCTCTGGCCGCCATCCGCCAGCCCGGCTTTCAGCGGGGGGCCAATGGCAAAGAAATTGGCCTCGACCTGTATTTCCCCAACATCGGCGCCTTCCCCGGCAACACCCAAGATGTGACCACCGACATCGAGCGGCGCGAAATCCTCAACAATACCGCCGCCGGCAGCTTTTCTCGGGTGCGCCAGGTGGTGCAGGCCAACGACACCGAGGCGGTGCTGGGGCGCACCATCCGGGGCTTTTCTGTCCTAGCAGATGACGACAACCGATTAGCCAACACCGCCACCCAGGCGATCGCCCAGGCCCTGCCAGAATATGTGCCCCAGCTAGAAGGCAGCAGCAACCCCGCCAACACCAACATCAACCGCAACCTCTTCCTGGCCGCCAACAACGCCCGTCTCCCCGGCGGCAGCTTGACGGTGTACTCTGTGGGCCGCGCCAGGGCCGAATCCCTGACGCCAGATATCACCGAGCTCAGCCAAGTTCCCGCCGCCCGCTACAACGGCCTGTGGCTGGGGCTCTCCCCCGTCATCGATCGCAGCATCGAAACCGGGGGCGTCCGGTTTGAACCCACGGGCCCCCAGCGGCTGATCACCAGCGGCGGCGGCGAGGGGGGCGGCGACGCCGACGTTGAGCTGATTTCGGTAGTCAACGACGACATCTTTACCAACAGCAATATTCAGGACTCCTACGCCCAAATCTATCTAGACGTGTTCCAGCAGGACATCGACAGCGTCACCCAGCAAATCTACCGGGAGGACACCACCTACTACCCCCACCTCAGCTACACCGGCAACATCACCAACAGCCGCTCCCTGCTGCGCTACTACACCGGCGTCATCACCTCCGACACCCTGCGCGCTTATCTGGGGGCCGACTACACCCGCAACGCCGGCAACTGGCTGTTTCGGGTGGGGGGCGTGGGCTACTTGAACCCCGACCGCGACTACTATAGCCAGCTCTGGGGCAGCGTCACCCGCTCCATTCGCCTGGGGGACCGGGCCAACCTAGTGCTGGGAACCAACGTCAACTACGCCTTAGACCGCAGCGATCGCATCGGCGACATCGTCAGCAACTCCCCCGCCAGCATCCTATCAGCAGACGCTCGCCTCAACCTAGGGCAGTTCTCCCTAGGGCTTACCCATGTATTTGGCGATGTGCTGCCCAACTCCTACGAAGATTCATTAGTGGTAGACACCGCCCTGCGCCTCAACGACCGGGTGCGGCTGACCGCCTACGTCGCCCCCATCGATGACAACAGCAGCAGCTCACCGATAGGGGCCGGACTGCAGTGGCGCTTAGGCGATCGCCCCACAGCCCCTAGCCTAGCCTTCAACTGGCAAAACCAGCGGTACAACTACGGCCCCAACGAGCTAGGCAACGAGCTAGTGGTGAAAGACAACGTCTTCACCCTCACCGTACGAGCAGGTGGGCGATAGAGGGTTGTCAAAATGTGCAAGTACACATGAACTAGTATAAGAACCCAGCCAATCAAAGCTTTGCGAATATCGCCTTATGCAGGGGGTCTGGGGGAGGCATTCCGTCCCCCAGCGGGGGTTTGGGGGCCTGCCCCCAAGCAGCCAGTTCCACAATCAACCAAGCCGCACTAAACCTCAAACACCCCCTGTCGCCACCGAGCACTACCCCGCCGATCGCACCCCACCTCTAGCAGCCGCACCCCCGTCTCTGGCAGCACCGCCACTGCCTCTCCCAGCGCCTCCCAGCTCTCAATGCGCTGGTAGGTAGCGCCATAGGTCCGGCACAGCAGCGCTAGATCCACCCGCTGCGGCGTCACAAAAAACTCCGTAAAGGGCGGGTCAAACTGGGCGATGGGCAGCAGCTCAAAAATG
>JBCCAG010000225.1:0-5937 GCA_039814955.1 Cyanobacteria bacterium P01_A01_bin.135 | reverse complement strand
TTTGGCCTGACCCTGCTGAGCGGCGGCAAACAGGGTGCCTGTCCCTAGGGCTTTAGTAAGAATAAGAGCCTGCCCTGGCTGCAGCCCCGATTTCTTCAGCAGCTGCTGCGGCCGCGCCGTACCATTGCAGGTGAGCCCTAGAGCCAGAGTTTCCCCGGCAACCGTATGCCCGCCGATTAGGGCCGCTCCCGTTTGGTTTAGAATTGCTGCCACCCCAGACAGCAGGTGGTACAGCAGCTCCTCTTGCTTATTGGGGGTGCCGTAGGGCAGGGTGGCGATCGCCAAAACGCTGTGGGGGACAGCTCCCATGGCCCAGAGGTCATTAAGGCAGTGGCAGGCGGTGATTTTCCCCAGCAGAAAGGGATCGTCGATCAGGGCGGGGAAGTAATCGACGGTTTGCACCCAGAGCTGGTCCCGGGGGGGCTGGAGGACGGCGGCATCTTCAGCGGCATCCAGCCCTAGGACAACGCCCACATCTTCGGAAGGGAGGTCGGCGCGGATGCGCTTCAGGGCATTACTGAGGGTAGTGCCGCCGACTTTCGCGCCGCAGCCCGCGCAGTGCATAGGGGGCGACTGTGAGTCTATTTCCCCCGCCGACGCGGGGGGAGCACCCTTCATCGTCTCGGGGTTAGGCACAAACTGCGCCATAAATTTGCGGTCAATATGATCCTTCCATCGCCACAGCAGCTTCGCAGGACCCAGGGTCAAAGGCCCCCGGGAAGCGATCGCCCGCTCGTCCCCTGTCCCCAGCAAAATCAAAAACTGCTGCTGGGGCCGAAAGGGCAATAGGGAATCCCCCAGCAGCGATCGCCGCAGGTTTTCGTACAGGGGCTGGCCCTGGCGGACGGCGAATACCCCGGCTTTCGGGCGGGGGTGGTTGACCACGGTGGCAACATCTCCGGCGGCAAAGACGCCCTCGTGGGAAGTCTGCAGGCAGTCGTTGACGGTGATAAAGCCTGCCTCGTCGGTTTTAAGGCCAGAGTCCGCTAGCCAAGGGGCGGCGGCAGCGCCCGTCACCCAAAAGGCGGCGTCGCAGGCCAGGGCCTGCTGGGAGGTAATCACCTGCAGCGATCGCGGCTGGTCTCGCTGATGGCCCATCGGACGAACGGCCGTAATGGCCTGCCCGAGGTGGAGCGTCATTCGCCGCCGCTTTAGCTGTCGCCGCACCCGCTGCCGCATCAGGGGTGAGCGGTGGGGCAACACTTGGTGCCCCCGCTGGAATATATGCACCTCGGCCCGGTCAGAATGCTGCCGCCGAAACCGGGACTCGACGGCAAAGGCCAGCTCAATGCCCCCGGCTCCCCCCCCGGCGATCGCCAGCCGCAGCGGGCGAGGCTGCTGCGTCCGCTCTGCCACTAGGGCATCCCACTGGGCCAAACACTTTGAAATGGGCTTGACGGGTATGAGATGCTCAGCTCCCTCAATGTCTTGGGTGGAGGGGGTGCTGCCGATGTCGATAGAGAGGACATCATAGGCGATAGGGGGGTGCTGGGCACATTGCACCCGCCGCTGCTGCAGGTCTAGCCCCACCGCCCGGTCCAAAATCAGCCGCGCTCCCGCCATCTGGCACAGCGGCCACAGGTCGATGTGGCATTCGTCAAACTCGTATAGCCCAGCCACGTACCCCGGCAGCATTCCCGAGTAGGGGGTGTGGGCGACATCGGTAATCAGGGTGATCTGCACCCCCGGCAGCGGATTCATGGCGAACTGCTTTAAGGCGATCGCGTGGCTGTGGCCACCGCCGATGAAGACGAGGTCTTGGGTAATGGGGGTGGGGTTCATGGCGGGGCCCGGCGCAGCGTCCCTTAAATTTTAGGTGGGGCTAAGGGAGTTGTGGCCACGGTAGGGCGACTAAGAGGCTTTAGTAATTGTCTCCGGTAAGGGGTCGGGTAAGGGAGAAGCGAAGAAGAACTGGCGGTAGAGGAGGGCAAGCTGCTCGCGGTAGATGGCGTCAAACTGATGGGTCAGGCTCTGGGTAGGCGACAGGGTGCGGATCTTGTTGGGGCTGACCCCAAAGTCACTGGGGCGATCGCGGTTGCCGCCGCCAGGAGCAATCAGGCAGTCCACGGCTTCTAGGCACTGGCGCTCAATGGCCGCAGGATGGGTATCAGAGGCCGGGGCGGGACTCTGGGTAAACGGGCCCGCCGTATGCAGCAGCCGCACGAACTGGCTCTGCTTGAGCCGTGCCCCGACCCAAGCGGACGCCCAGCAGTGAGTTTGAATAATTGGGTAAATTACCCCTTGGGACTCCTGGTAGCGCAAAAACGCCTGGGCCGCTGCGTCTAGATTTTCAAGCACGTTGTCGAGCTGGCCCCGCAGGGAGATAGGCAGAAATATTTTGCGATAGCGGGGGTGGTCATCCTGCAGCGGTGGTTCAGATTGATGGGCAAAAAAGTCAACGGACCAGCCCTGCTCTGCCAATGCCCAAGCCAGGGTGCTGCAATTATTTGGATCAGATCCTACATCGGTTTTGAGTTGGGAAGCGGTTTCGGTAAAAGCGTCATCGCAGATGGCGATGAACGCAATATGCCCCTTATTTGGTTGCTTCATTATGTATACCCTACTGCCGTATAGCACTCTCCTGAAAACCCGGTTATTCCAGGCCGGTTACTCGGTTACGGGCGCTAAATTGACAATCCCGACCGGTTCATAGTCCTATCCTACAGATAATGACCAACCCAGTCCGAATTATTTCTCACGGTTTTGTGGCTAGACTGGAGGGCAGACGCGTCGTGCCCTGGGCGCGGCCAATTCGTTGTTCCATCCAATAACGTGTTCGCCATGCTGCCCCTAAAATCAATGCGATGGATGCCCATACGCCGGATATTAGCGCGATGGCTACCAGTGCGATGGTCACCATCACGAGGAGCTTCAATGCGAGAAGCCTCAACGCGAGGAAGCGCGATCGCCCGACCTGCTGTGTGGCTAGCCCTGGCCGCCATTACCCTAGCGATCGCCTTACCCGGGGTGACACAGCCATCTCCCCATCCCCATCCGGCGCAAGTGGGCGTCATCTTGCCGGTCACAGCCGGGGAGTTTGACTGGCGCTACCGGCGGCAGAGCATGACCAAGCAGATGGCCCCGCAGCCTCCGCTATTGGCCCAGGGCTACCAGCCCCCCGAGCAAATTGTTCCCGCTGACCCGAGCAACTACGGCCCCCGCTACGAAACCGACATCCATGGCCAGCCTGCCCTCTATCCGCTGATTGTGGTTATCCATGAGACAGTGGGGTCTGCCGATAGCGCCATCAATACGTTTCAGACCTATCACGCCCGTGACCAAGACCAGGTGAGCTACCACAGCCTGATTCGCCGAGATGGCACCATCGTCCATCTCGTACACCCACAGATGCGGGCCTTTGGGGCGGGCAACTCGGTTTTCGTTGGGGCTGGCGGCCCGGAGACGGTGCAGACAAATCCTGCCTTCCCCTCCTCAGTGAATAACTTTGCCTACCACACCTCCCTGGAAACTCCCGCCGACGGCAGGGGAAACCAGCGCAGCCACAGCGGCTACACCGAGGCCCAGTATCGCTCGTTGGCCTGGCTGATTGCCCAACTGCCAGTACCCCAAGAGCGCATTACCACCCACCGCGCCGTAGACCGCTCTGGCCAGAAGATTGACCCCCGCAGCTTTGATGGGCAGCAATTGCTGACGCAGTTGGCGCTAGGATGAATGTATTGGATTTGGGCCGTCTTGTGCTATAGTTGCGCGCCATAGGCCAATAGCCTGCCCTGTGGCGGCGCGGCTAGGTTATAGCCCGTGACTTGTCACCTGGTCTGGCTCCTCGTTGTTTCCCCAAGCACCTTTGTGAATACTTCCCCCCCGGCCTCTAGCGAGGTCGCCCCCCTTAATCCCACGGTTGACCTAGAAGCGGTATTTCCTTTTCAGCTCGACGATTTTCAACTGCGAGCGATCGCGGCCCTCGAGGCGGGAAAGTCAGTGGTGGTCTGTGCGCCCACAGGCTCGGGGAAGACCCTGGTGGGGGAATACGCCATTTATCGGGCTCTGGCGCGGCGGCGGCGGGTGTTTTACACCACTCCCCTCAAGGCCCTATCGAACCAAAAGCTGCGGGACTTTAGCAAGCTGTTTGGCCAGGAGAACGTGGGCTTGCTCACCGGCGACCTATCGGTGAACCGCAGCGCCCCCATCGTGGTCATGACCACTGAGGTGTTTCGCAACATGCTCTATGGCACCGCCATTGGCCAGGTGGGTACCTCCCTGCATGCGGTGGAGGCGGTGGTGCTGGACGAATGCCACTACATGAACGACCGCCAGCGGGGCACGGTATGGGAGGAGTCGATTATCTACGCGCCGCCAGAGATTCAGCTGGTGGGGCTGTCGGCGACGGTGGCCAACAGCGAACAGTTGACCGACTGGATTGACCAGGTGCACGGGCCTACGGAGCTGATCTACTCGGACTACCGCCCAGTGCCGCTGGACTATTACCACTGCAACATCAAGGGCCTATTCCCCCTGCTGAATGAGAAGGGAACAGGCCTTAACCCCCGGCTGCGGCAGCGGCGCAAGCAGCGAGACAAGCAAAAGACCCCCTCCATCGCTTTTGTGGTAGGACAGCTAATTCAGCGGCAGATGCTGCCCGCCATCTACTTTATTTTTAGCCGCCGGGGCTGCGACAAAGCGGTGGATAGCATGGCCGGGCAAACCCTGGTGTCGCCAGAGGAAGCGGCCTCCCTACAGCGGCAGGTGGCCCAGTTTTTAGTCGAGAACCCGGACGTGACGGGCCGCGAAGCGGAGCTCGACGCCCTTTGCCGGGGCATTGCCGCCCACCACGCAGGAGTGCTGCCCGCTTGGAAAGGCCTGGTAGAGCGGCTGTTTCAGCAGGGGCTGATTAAGGTGGTATTTGCCACGGAGACCCTGGCGGCGGGAATCAATATGCCCGCCCGCAGCACGGTGATCTCCAGCCTCTCCAAGCGCACGGACCGGGGCCACCGGCTGCTGAACGGCTCTGAGTTTTTGCAGATGGCAGGCCGCGCCGGGCGGCGGGGTATGGACGAGGTGGGCTATGCCGTGACGGTGCAGACCCGCTTCGAGGGGCCAGGGGAAGCCTCCTACCTGATTACCTCCGGCCCAGACCCGCTGGTGAGTCAGTTCACCCCCAGCTACGGCATGGTGCTCAACCTACTGCAGGTGCACACCCTAGAAGAGGCCCGCGACCTGATTGAGCGTAGCTTTGGCCAGTACTTGGCTACCCTGCAACTGAGCCCCCAGCAAAAGGCGATCGCCAACCTGGAGGCCGATTTGGCCCACCACTTGGAGCAGCTGGCCCAGGTAGACGATTTTGAGCTGCTGGCGGAGTTTGAGAAGCTCAAGGGGCGGCTCAAAGAAGAGCGCCGCCTGTTAAAGATTCTGCAGCGCCAGGCCAAGGAGGTGCGGCAGACGGAAATTGCGGCGGCGTTTCCCAATGCCCCGGTCGGTACGATAATGGCCCTGCGGGGGGAGCATGTGAATGGGCCTGCCGGCAAGGTACTGCCGGCGGTGTTGGCAATGCGCCTGCCCAGCCCAGGCCGCGCTCCCTACCTGCTGGCCCTCACCCAGGACAACCGCTGGTACGTAATCACCGTTAAAGATATCGTCGGGCTGTACGACGATATGCCCTTGCTGGAAGCCATCGACACCATTGAGCCCCCCGCGGCCCTGCAGGTGCAGCCCGGCAAGTGCGATGCCGGGGATGAGAGCGCCCAGGCGGTGGCCAACCAAATCCCTGACCTGCCGCCGGAGCCAATTGCCCCTGAGGTGCAGGCCCAGGAAGCCCAAGTTACCGAGGTGGAGGAGCGTCTGCGCGACCACCCGGCCCAGCAGTGGGGCAACCCCGGTAAGCTGATCAAGCGGCAGCAGCGGATTGCAAAAATCGAGGCAGAAATCAGCGATCGCCGCCAGAAGCTAGCTAAAAAGAGCCACCACTACTGGCAGGATTTT
>JBCCAG010000722.1:0-2490 GCA_039814955.1 Cyanobacteria bacterium P01_A01_bin.135 | reverse complement strand
AGCCGACATCCATTCTGCGCCATAGCCAACCACCATGCGCCGCTGAGTGCGGTCTGAGGTGGCAACAATTAGGCGGCATTCGAACCGGCGCACATCGTAGCGGAAGTCGGCGCACTGCTTCTCAATGTAGGTGTCCGCCGTTTGTCCCAGGGGCGTATAGTGAATCTGCAGGTGGTCCGTCTGCTTATCTACCGTGGCCGGGCCCCCCGTGCCGTAAGCATCGAACACCAGCCAGACGCAGTAGCCCCGCGTGGGCCCATAGCCAATCAATGACTCCATGAGCTGGTGGCGGGAGTCTTCTAGGCTGTGGCGATCGCGGAGTCGGGTGAGCTTAGGGCAAGCGCCGATGATGTTGTAGCCATCTACAAGCAGGATGGCATCGATGGAATGGGCCATGGGATTTGCCCCAGGAGGTATATGTACAGAGCGTACGGGTGCAACATGCCCCTATAGTGTAAGCAAATTATCAAAAAATGTTAAGAATCTTGCGAAGGACCTGTGGCGGCGGCTAGCGCAGATACCTCACAGCACCAGTTCCGCCAGCCCGAGGTACTGTAGTCCTTCTGGCGTCACCGCAAACCGGCAGGGCAGCACCTCTAATCCCTGGGCTACTCCCTGTCGCAGCAGCGCCCCATACTCTGGGTCTGTGGTATCCCCCGGCGAGAACGTCGTGCAGTCCTCCCGGTTAATGAAATACAGCATCACCGCCCGCGCCTCAGGCAGCAGCGCTGTCAGCTCTCGCAGGTGCTTTTGCCCTCGGGTGGTCACGGTATCGGGGAATAGGGCCGTCGGTCCGTCGGTCCAGGTCGTGTTCTTCACCTCCACATAGGTGGGGGGGTGGTCAGGGGTAGTGAGCAAAAAATCAATGCGGCTTTTGCGATCGCTTCCGTAGGGCACTTCACTTTTTACCGCGCTGTAGGGCGCTAGTTCTGGAATCGCTCTCGCCTCTAATGCTGCTTTTACCACCCGGTTAGGCAGTGCTGTATTCACCCCTACCCACACCCCATCCACCTGGATGGCCTCCCAGGTATAGGCCAGTTTGCGCTTAGGATTGTCGCTGTGGGATAGCAAGACGGGGCTGCCTACCTGCGACACGCCGGTCATGGGGCCGGTGTTGGGGCAGTGGGCGGTGACGGTTTCGCCGGTTTCCAGTTCAATATCAGCTAAGAAGCGCTTGTAGCGCTTGAGCAGGGTGCCTTGGGTCAGCGGCGGGTAGGGGTATTGCCAGAGCATTACAAGTTCGTAGGGCGATCGCTTTAACTCTACCTCGGCCCTGCCGCAGAAGATTGGTTCCCCCGGCGCAATAGCCCCATCGCGCCTGCCCCCGCCACCAACCCCCAAAACGCTGACCCTACCCCCCACAGGCTGATCCCCGACGCCGTCACCAAAAAGGTAATCAGTGCCGGGTCCCGCTCCTGTTCCTGGGCAAGCGCCGTCGCTAGCCCCTTGCTGATGGTACTCAGCAGCGCCAGGCCCGCCACCGCCAGCACGAGCTCCTCCGGAAACGCCAAAAACAAGCTGCCCACCGTCGCCCCAAACACCCCCGTCAACAGGTAAAACACCCCCGCCGCGATCGCCGCCACGTAGCGCTTGCCGCTATCCTCGTGGGCCTCACGGCCCATACAAATCGCCGCCGTAATCGCCGCCAGGTTAATGGCAAAGGCCCCAAAGGGAGCCAGCAGCACCGTCGCCACACCCGTCCAGCCAATCAGCGGCGATACCGGGGCATGGTAGCCGGAGGCCCGCAGCACCGCCACGCCTGGCACATTTTGGGAGGCCATGGTGACGACAAACAGCGGTAGCGCCACACCCACCAGCCCGGTAAAGGAAAACTGCGGCGCGGTAAACACTGGCGTCGCCAGCGCCAGATTCACTTCCTCCAGATGTAAACTGCCCTGCAGCGCCGCGATCGCCGTCCCCACGATTAGGGATGCAATCACCGCATAGCGGGGCACCAGCCGCCGGGCTGCTAGGTAGATGCAAAACATGGCGAATACCATGGCAAACCGCTGCTCCATGGCGGTAAACAGCTCCAAACCAAAGCGCAGCAGCACCCCCGCCAGCAGCCCCGAGGCCAGCGATAGCGGAATCCGGTCCATGGCACGGGCAAACCAGCCGGTGAAGCCGCACAGCACAATTAGCGCCCCGCAGATCAAGAACGCCCCGATACCCTCTGCCATAGACATCCCTGCTGCCGAGGTAATCAGCAGCGCCGCCCCTGGTGTGGACCAGGCCGTCACCACCGGCACCCGGTAGCGCAGGGAGAGCCAAATCGTCGTCACCCCCTGACCTAAGCCCAACGCCCAAACCCAGGAGCCCAACTCTGCTGGGGTTGCCCCCAAGGTCCGTGCCGCCTGAAACACAATTACCCCAGCGCTAGAAAAGCCCACCAGCACGCTGATGAAGCCGGCCACGACCGCTGAAAAAGATAAATCTGCCCAGAGTGATGCTGTTCGCTGCTCGATTGTCATTGCCGTAGTCCCTGCTGTT
>JBCCAG010000935.1:0-1606 GCA_039814955.1 Cyanobacteria bacterium P01_A01_bin.135 | reverse complement strand
TCGCCTATTACTCTATATCAAAATTGACGGCTCGTTTATCTGCCTAGCAACTTCGTAGGCCCGCTGCCGTGCGGGTTGTCGCGATCGCTAAAACGTAGTACGCTCGTGGCGTCTGCG
This sequence comes from Cyanobacteria bacterium P01_A01_bin.135, assembly GCA_039814955.1. Lineage (GTDB taxonomy): Bacteria > Cyanobacteriota > Cyanobacteriia > CAKZMO01 > CAKZMO01 > JBCCAG01. Next base: position 1,489 of record JBCCAG010000935.1, on the reverse strand, counting down.
CCGCGCCCGCTTGGCATAATCCGTCTCGTATCCCCGACGCCCTTGGCCCCTACCCCTGATCACAGCCCGCGCCTGCTCCATCCCCTGATGGGCTGTCACCTCAAAACGCTACTGCAGGTCAGCCGCAGCAGCGGGGCCGTTGCCCCCCGCTTTTGGCCCCACCTGGGTCTGGCGATCGCCACTGCCCTGGCTCGTCTGCCCGTCACAGCAGTTGAGGATTGGCGATCGCGGCAGCTACCGGAGGGCTCCCAGCCCCCGATCTTCATCGTGGGTCACTGGCGCAGCGGCACGACGTTTTTGTACGAGCTCCTGTGCCACTCCCAGCAGTTTGCCTATGTCTCCCCCTTTGCCACCGGGCTGCCTGGGGAGTTCTTAACCCTGGGGTCGCTGCTGCGTCCCCTGCTGACGCGGGCCCTGCCCGCCGACCGCTACATCGACGGTATCGAGGTCACCCCCAGCTCCCCCCAAGAAGATGAAATTGCGCTAGCCAACCTGCAGCCGCTGTCGTTCTACCACGGCCTCTACTTCCCTCAGCAGCTGCAGGAGCACTTTAACCGGGGCATTTTTTTTGACGACTGCACCGCTGAGCAGATTGGGCAGTGGCGGCAGGCGGCGGCGCTATTTTTTAAAAAGCTGCAGCGCGAAACCCCAGACAAGCCGCTGTTAATCAAAAATCCGGTGTATACCGCCCGCGTGGCCCTGCTGCGGCAGATGTATCCCCAGGCCAAGTTTATCCACATCTACCGCAACCCCTATGTGGTCTTTCAGTCCATGCGCAACTTCTATCGCAAGCTGCTCAGCCAGCTAGCGCTACAGCCCTTCAGCATTGAGGCCGCTGACCAGTTAACCCTGCAGAGCTACCCGCGCATGATGGGGGCCCTGCTGCAGGATGTGGCCGACTTGCCACCGCATCAGTATATTCAGCTGCGGTTTGAAGACTTTGAGCAAGACCCGCTGGCCCATGTCGAAGCCATTTACCGGCAGCTAGAGATACCGGGCTTTGACCAGGGGCGCGATCGCTTCCAGCAGTACCTGCAGACCCACCGCCGCTACCGCAAAAACCAGTACCGCTTCCCGCCCGAAGATAACCGGCAAGTCTATGGGCAGTGGCACGAATTCGTCGACCGCTGGGGTTACCGCCCTGAGGGGTAGCGACGCCTCAAATGCCGTGGCTTTTCCCCACCACCCAATGGCGGCGAAAGAACCGCGATAATTGAGACTCGGTCAGCGAGAGGTAGATAGGTCGCCCGTGGGGACAGGTGTGGGGCTGCCGGGTCCGCTGCCACTGGTCCACCAGCGCCTGCATTTGGGTTTGCTCCAGCGGGGTGCCGTTACGGATGGCGGTGCGACAGGCCGTGGCCACAATTGCCGCCTCTGCATCAATCAGGCTCAGCTCCTGTAGCGCCGCTTTGCAGTCGTGCCGCTCTGCAAGCGGCTGCGGCACGGTGCGCACTGCCCATACCCCATTGCCAAACGGCTCTACGTCCAC
>JBCCAG010000093.1:0-8929 GCA_039814955.1 Cyanobacteria bacterium P01_A01_bin.135 | reverse complement strand
GGTAATGCCGGGCTTCACCTGCAGCCGGCGCCAGTGGTGGGAAGCATACTGCTGCACCTCATCTGGGGTAGGGGGGCGGGTACCCACCAAGCTCATATCCCCCCGCAGCACGTTCCACAGCTGGGGCAACTCATCCAAACTTGTTTTTCGAAGGATGCGCCCCACCCGGGTGATTCGCGGGTCCCGCTCATTTTTGAAGATAAAACCGCTGGCCTCATTGGCGATACTGCTTTTGAGGCGGTCAGCATCCACCACCATGGAGCGGAACTTCCACATCCCAAAACAGGCTCCGTGGAGACCACAGCGGACTTGCCGGTAAAACACTGGACCGGGGTCATCGAGCTGGATGGCGACGGCAACCAACAGGCCAATGGGGAGAGCGATCGCCAGTCCAACTACGGCCCCCAGTAGGTCAATCCAGCGTTTGAGGCGACAGGTTGCAGAGAGATGGGTGCAGGCCTCACTCTCGTTTAGCAGCAGCTCAGACGGGGTTGACGATGGAGAAGGGAAATCAGGTGAGACCGCCACGATTGACTCCAGGGATAGTAGAACTGCTCTACAAACTTAGACCTGTAATATTTACAGGCGCTTCCCTAGAGAATACACGGATGCCACTGGGCGATCGGTTGGGGATCGCTCGCCTTCACTGAAGCTTTAAACCAGCCAGCCTTCTGTATAAAGACGGAGATCACGTATAAAAACCGAGATCGCAGTCGAATGTGGCTCAGCCGGGGCTAAACAGCGGCGCGACCAGCGGCAACCCTGCCAGCCCACAGCTCACCTGGCTACCCAGCCAAGAGGTTTCAGCGACAGTCGCCACCACCTCACCGCTGTCTAGAACCGCTGTTACTGGAGAAAATAGCACCTTCGCTTTAGGAAATCGCTGCCGTATCCAAAGCTGTGCAACCCGCATAGAGGCCGTACTGCCTGAGCAAATGCCGTAGCGCACTGCAGTGGGGGTAATGTTGGTTTGCTCCAGCAAGCTCTGGGCCTGTTGAGTCAGTAGGTGAACGTAGGGGAGCAAAATTTGGTGCCCTAGCTGCTCTTGAGTCACCTGCCCCCGATGCTGTGCCAAGGTGTAGGTGCTGCGCGGCTGGGTCTGCAGGTCTTGGTTGATCTGCTGGGCGATCGCCAGCAGTTGGCGTCCAGGGGCTGATCCAGACAGGCGCAGGTGCAGCCGCAGCCGTTGGGCCATATCGGGCTGACCCAGCCGAGGTTGCTCTAGGTTATCGAGCTGTAGAGCAATCAATATCTGCTCGACTTCCGCTAGGGGAGAGTTTTGCAGCTGGGGATAGAGCAGGTATAAAAGAATATCTTGCTCAAGGGCGCGGCCTGCGTAACCTAGGGTTTGTGAAGCTAGCACGCTAGTGTCTCCCTGGGCTAGGGCCGTTATGTCGACAACAGCTAGCTCGCTGGTACTAGCGCCCGCATTGAGCACAAACGCCAGCCCTTCGGGGGGGATAGCCCGGGCGGCTGTGGGAACCGGTTCCAGCGCGGTCTCGGGGAACGGGATACAGGCCAAGGCGGCGGCGATCGCTTCTTGGACAAAATGAATAGCGCTGGGCTGGGCCACTAAATTGGCATCGAGAATGGCATTCTGAACGTTTGCTTGATAGCGATTGGACCATCCGGCAGGGTAGCTGGCCCCCACCCCGGCAAGGTTAGTCATAGCGGCGGCAAACGCGGCGCTATCTAAACCCACCGCCCCACATCGCCAAGGGGCCTCTTCTCCATTGGAGTCAGGTACCATGGTCGCTAGCATCTGCGTCAAGGGCCGGTGGACTGGGTTGAGCAGGGGTAAATGCTCTCGCGTTCCGGCCAGTCCGCGGCGCAAGGGCAGCGCCAAAGCCGGCTTGAGCTGACAGAGGATAGCCGCCTCTGCTGAGGAGAGGGCCGTTTCGGCGGGGTCAATCATGCTGCCCATTGGCCAGCGAAACCACCGCTGCTGAGAGGCTTCCTGCTGCCAGAACAGCGGGGTTCTTCGGCCGGTCTCGCGGTTGAGCAGCATAGCGGAGAGACCTAAAGTGCCGATATCCAGCCCCAGGAACCACGGGGGGACAGGCGCGGTGGGAGCCTGTGGGGCGGGTGAACTCGCGCCCTCAGATGTCTGAGCCACATCTAGGTCCTCGTGGTCGTCGCTATCCCCCTTTTCTTCTGAGCTGTCGGGTAAAGAGCTTTCGGGCGGCTGCGAAGCCGCTACCGCCTCATCTATGTCAGACAAAAGCGGAAAGAGTGGTCGTCCGGGTGGCATCTGTAGGCCGGCGCCCGGCTCCCCCACCCCAGAGATGGTCCAGCTAATGGGACCTACTTTTTTTTTTGGTCTTCGCTCCAGTTGGTCGCACTTTCGAGATCATCAAGGCTAGAGCCTGCGTCTTGAGGTATGGAATTAGCGCCGGGAGAGGGCTTAAGCAGGTCAGCGAGGGTCTGTTGAGCGATGGTTGAGCGCTCCGCTGGGTTATTGTCGGTGCGCTCCAGCGCAGCGAAAAGGGCGGCGATTTCGTCAATGGCAGCCTCGTCCATAACGTCGTCATCCTCCACCGCTTCGCTAGCGCCAAGGGTATTGGCCTCTGGGATATCTACCTTTGAGCTATCCTCAGCTTCTGCGCTGTCGCTGGTATCTGCCGCCGCAATGGCTTCATCCGCCCCCCGCTCTCCCGCCTCTGGTTCACTGGGGGAATCATTGCGATCGCCGGGCTCCTCGGGCTCAGGGGTGGCCGCCTCGGCTGAGTCCGAGCTCGCTGCCCTTTGCCCAAAGGACGGCAAATCGATCCAGGGACGGCGAGCCTTGGGCTCTGGAACCGCTGGCTGGGCAGGGGCGTCTTCTGTCGGTAAGGGGGCCTCTAAATCACCTACCGCTTCGCTGGACGAGCTGTCTAAATCAACCCCCGCCTCTGGGCTAGGCGGCGGCGGGAGCGAGATAAAGTCCTGCTGCGCCTGCTCCGCTGCAAAAAAGTCGTCATCTGGGGATAGGAACCCCGGCATACCGGCATCAGTTTCCGCATCGCTGGCGTCCGGCTCAATCTGCGCTAAGTCAGCGGCGAGTTGATCGATATCTAGGTCGATGTCGTTGGTTAAAACGACGTCTTCAGCAGTGGGCAGTAAATCCTCGCCTAAGGATGCCATGGCGTAGGGGCTACTGGCCCCAGACGGGGCCTCCGAACCCAGCTGCTGCAGAATGTCCGGATCGATCAGGTCAGAGAGCCGGTGAATTCGATCGGCGCCTGCTTCACTGTCTTCCCCCCCTGCCGGAGAGGGAGCGATCGCGCCGGCAAGCGCCTCATCTGATGGAGCCAATGGGGCGTTGGGCAGGTCCAGACTGTCTGTCTGGCTAGCAGTTGCAGCCTCCGCTGCGCTCTCACCGTCAGTCCCGGCGGCTTCTCCTGTTTCAGCTTCTCCTACTTCAGGCATATCCGTCGCAGCCTGAAACTCCGCATAGAATGACGCAATCTCATCGGTATCGTCGGCAACGTCAAATTCGGCGCTCTGAGGTGCGGCGTCAGTCGCTTCAGGCTCCCTGTCATTGGCGAGCTCAGCGGCGCCGGTGTCCAGCGCCGCGGCAGGGGCGATCGCTGGGTCCGCTGATTCGTTGATGGTGACCCCCGCTTCATCAAGCTGAAACAAAGCGATCGCCTCATCCTCTAGTTCGTCCCCTAAAGTCTCCGGTGCGCCTGTAGCGGGAAGCTCAATGGATTCTAGATTGAGGTTCAGCTCATCGAGGATAATCTCGTCGCTAATAGCGTCAATATCCTGCTCTAGGGCCGTGATTTCGTCGATCAGCGCCTCAGAATCGATATCGGAGAGTGCGGCACTGCCCATTTCTAGCTCTGCCTCTGCTTCTGCTGAGGTCTGCAGCAAGTTTTGGCGTAGAAGCTGGTCAATTTGGGCAGCCGACATGGCGTTGACGTCTTCAGTAACGGGGCCAGCTTGCTCAACTGGCTCTAACCCATCCCCCATCAGGTCCCTACTGTCTGACCTATCCAACTGCTCCAGTGCCGAGAGCGCCTCTCGGCCTGCCGACAAGGATGAGCCGCGCTGCTCGGGGGACGAAGCGGTGGACTGATGGAGATACTGAGACGCCTCGCGGCCTAGCTGGGTTGCCAAGCGGTTGACGAGGGCCGCAAACAGGGCTTCCCCCTGCTGCCCCAGCCCGTGCATTTTTTCTAGCCCTTGACCGAGGGAGTCCCGGTAATCGTCGACGGTATTTTGCAGCGAGTCGAATACGACTCGCAGCGTCGCATCCATTTTCAGCATCAGCTCGTTCGAGGTGGCCTGCAGCATCCGCAGCTGCTCCACCTGCTGCGCCGTGTTAGGGGCGGACTCCCCCTCTGCGCCCGTTATTTGAGGCTGCATCAGGGTAATGGCCTGCACCACCTGGGTTGTCATTTGGTCTTGAAGCCGCGCCATCAGGGACTGCATAAACTCCTGCAGCATGGCCTGCTGCTGGGACGCTTTGATCTGCTGTTGTCGCTGCTGCAGCTGCTGCACATCTGCTGCCAGCAGTCGCCGCTGGTCGTAGAGCTGAGAGATTTCTGTCCGCAGGGGCTGAATCATATTGGCCCGCAGGTAGCCCATCTCCTGCACCACTGCCTGCAGTACCTGCCGCGCCGAGGCTTCCTGTGACGCCTCCCCTTCCTGCTGCAGTTCCATGAGCTGCTGCCGAATTTGGGCGATCGCCGCCTGGGTCTGCGCCTCGGGGGCCGACTCGCCAAAGGTAGCGTCGATCATGTCGATTAGGGTCTGGAGTTTCGCTCGGTTAGACGTCACAGTAAGACAATCCTAATGTAGGGGCCTAATGTAAGGGCATCCGTAGCCTTAGGGCTATGATAGGACAGGAGCACCACATGTACGGGCGTCGTTGCAAGATGTGACGCTTACGTTCAGATATCATACGGCATCCCAATCAAAATCTATGCTGTGAAATCGGCGGCAAAGGAGGGAGTTTTGCCAGAAAGAACTTTCCTTCTAAGGCCTCTGGTTTAGCCCAAAATGCGGTGCACCTTGCCTCGAATACACTGCTCTATCGCGATACCAAACCGTTGGCGAGCTGTGCAGGAGACGCAGGGGCAGTTCTCCACTCGCCCCTACGCTCAAAAGCATTCAGTAATGACTACATTTAGGACTTTTTAGGGCATGAAACCTCAGCTTTCGGATGGGCAATCCGATTCCCCTTCATTCAGCGCCATTCAAGAAATTCAGGCCACCGCTCCTGGGCAAGCCTGGTTTGACTATCCCGTCCGCGCCCAGCCTCACCACACCGACTACGCTGGCATTGTCTGGCATGGCAGCTACATTGCCTGGATGGAAGAAGCTCGGGTGGAATACCTGCGATCGCTAGGGGTCGATTTTGCGGACCTGGTGGCCATGGGCTGCGATTTACCGGTGGTTGACCTCTCGATTCGCTATCACCGCGCCCTTCCTCTAGGGAGTACCGCCATCGTCAGAACCCGGATGGAGAACCTAGAGGGGGTTCGCCTCAATTGGGATTATAAAATCCAGTCCCTTGATGCCCAGGGAGCAACGGCCGACCTACATGTGACGGCCCGCGTTTCTCTGGTGGCGGTTGACCGCGACAAGGGCAAGATTATGCGGCAGCTGCCGCCGGAAATTAAGCAAGTCCTAATGCGGCTGACGGGAGAAGGCAGCCCATAGCGCCTAGCCTATGTCAGTCAAGCGCTGCCAAATATCTACCATCTGCTGCCAGATATCCTGAGGGCCAATGCCAAACAAGAGCTGCAGGGCGAGGGCAATCAGCGCGATGGTAATCGCCGTACTAATCGTCGCCCGCACCACTCGGGTGAGCCAGGTAAAGATGAAGAAGGAGATGACTAACGCTGCAATTAGCAAAATTGGAGACATAGCTACAGCCGACAAGGCGGGCGTTCAGAGGCAATAGTCTACTATAGTCGGCCGCAGGGGGCAGGACGCAGAGCGGCAGCGCCCCCTTTATAGGCGCTGATGTGGCCATTGTCTACCTCGATGAGCACCAGGACGCTAAAAAGACGAAAGAAGCCGTAGAGGCTTACGGGCGGCGGTGCTTGACGATCGCGGGGGACATCAGCGGGGAGCCATTCTGCCAAGAGGCGGTAGAAAAAACCGTCAATGATCTAGGTCGGCTCGACATCCTGGTCAGCAATGCGGCAGAGCAATACCTGGAAGAAGATGATTGTATTTCTAGCTTCTGGGGGTGCCTCTTACATGTCAGGGGAGGTCATGCACCCCAACGGCGGCGTGGTCGTAGGTGCCTAATCTAGGTGCTTGATCTGGGTGCTTGATCTGGGCAACTTAGTTGGAACGGTCCTCTACGGCAGATACTGGCGCTGGCGACTCAAGGAGATGGATGAGGTGTTGGAGGGTATGGGTTTGCGCTTGACTCAGCGCCTCCAAGCGCTTCAGCGCCTCTAACACCTCACCGTTGCTGTGGAGACGGGCTACCTGTTGTCGCGTATCGCACCACAGGCGATCGCCCTGGGACCATTCCCGCACATCAGTCAGGGGTACAGCGTCACCCAGGAGCCTGACCTCCGGTACGCTATCAAAGGAAGCAGGCGGCTCCGCCGGGGACAGTTTATCTGACGCATCTGGTGCTGGGGTCTGGCGTTGACCTCGCTGGCGGAGCGCGGTGATTAGCCAGCGTAATAGGTGTCCGCCTGCGCGCCAGCTTAGACGGATAATATACAGCGGTAACCCCAGCACAAGCGCCCAGCCCCGCTGGGCCAGTTGCGCAGCCGCCTGCACTAAGCTCCACAGCAGCACAACCCCAATGAACCCTAGACATAAAGCGACCAGAGGATGGGTGAGGAGCCACGCCAATACCACATGCTGCCCCAGCCAGCGGTCCACATCGGTGCTGATGGCCCGCCATAAATCCTGAGCTAGCCGACTGGTAATACCTTCTGCCTGGATTACCCCTTGATCTAGGGACGCGGCTGCTCGGGCCGTTGTGGAGCCAACAAGATCGGCGATCGCCGAGGAAGCCCTATCGGCTGCCGCCGCCAGCCGCTTCACCCCTTGGGCGGAGTTCCCTAGCTGAAATGGTGCTTGCCAGAGCGCTCCATGCCGGAGCGCTTCGTTCAGGACCAGTAGATTCAACAACACTTTTGCACCGTAACCGACCATATTGACTATGGTACAGCAGTCGCTATGGCAGACAGTTTTTAGGCATGCCGCGATTACCTGAGGAGACAGAGTTACGGCCTATTGAGCGGCGGACCTATAGCGGCCCTATAGCAAGGTAATATTCATTCCCTCACGGGCAATCTGCACATTGGTGTAAGTCTTGCCCATTTCAGCTTCCACACGATCTAAAAAATCATCCTCATGGGACGGATCGTGATGAAAAATGATAATTTTCTTGGCTCCCGCGCTGAGGGCCCCCCCGACGCAGGTATGCCACTGCTCGAACCGCCGCGACGCGGCAGACTGCTGTGGGTCAAAATAGGCGTGGTCAATGTACACCGCATCGATAATCAACACATCGGCGTCGTAGGCCAAATGGGCCAACGCGGCTTCGTGCTCTAGTAAATGCGCTGTATCTGTGGCGTATACCACTGAGAGCCCCTGCCAAGTGATGCGATAGCCCAAAGCGCCGTTGAGACGGTTGAGGGGCAGCGTCTCCACCGTCACCTCCTGAATCTTGATGGCCGTGCCCGCGTCGATGTTGTGGAAGTGCAGCTTCGACTCCATGGTCCGCAGCGAAACAGGAAAGTTCGGCAGAATCATCTGGTCCATAAGACGCTGCTTAATCGAGGCGCCGTTCAGCCCAACAGCCCCGTAGATATTGAAGCAATTCGAGGGCCGAAAGGCGGGAATAAAGAAAGGAAAGCCCTGAATACGGTCCCAGTGAGTGTGGGTGAAAAAAATATGAGCGTTAACGCCATCGGTGTATTGAAGCTGCTTCCCCAGCGCGGTTAGCCCGGTACCGGCGTCAAAAATGAGTCGCTCTCCCCCTACGTTTAGCTCGACACAAGCGGTATTCCCGCCGTATCGCAGCGTACTCATGCCCGGCGTAGGGATGCCACCTCGCACGCCCCAAAAGGTCACCGTAAAGTCTTGAGCCGCGGCTTCAGCTCGCTGGCCAGCTTCGGCTTTTGTAGGATTTGTCAGAGCGTCAGAACCTAACATACGTCGTTTATTGAGGACCGGGAAAACTGCACTCGCAGGAGCCAAAGCAGTAACTGTTAAATCGCCGGGTGCCCGGATCGTTGCACTAGCCGCAATTAGCCAATGGGTAGAGCCTGTAATTGTGAATCACTAAATGCATCACAGTAAAACACGCCAGCATTAATCTCACTCAACGAGTTCGCTTACTCGAGCATAGATAAGCTAAAACCAGTTTGAAAGGTAAACATGCCACTAATGTAAACATGCCACTGTGTAATGTTCTAGTGATGTATGACGCATCCGGAGACTGCACAGGTAATCACTCTCCTGGTGTAAGTTTCCTAATGCTCAAGTACACCCATCGCTCCAATCGGCAGAGTCATCTGTGACGGTTCGCCTGCGACGGCTCATCTATGACAGCTGATCTCGATGCTCGTGACACCGCCTTTGGGCCTCAGCCTGCTGTAGCGAGTTTTGTAGATGCTCAGATAAAATCCCTGACCTGTATTGTAGGCGATCGCCAAACGCCCTGTCTAAGCGCCTGTGTAAATCGGCAGGCGTGGGGAGTCTACTCCTCTAAAGCTAAATCCCCACGACTTTCAGGCTAGGCGGCTGATCTAGACCCGTTGGCCCGGAACAGCTTTTGCCTGCTTCCTGCTCTAGCAAAATAGAGAGGTATAGTCTCTAAAATCGACACATTTTAGGCATTGTGGGCCTTAATGCAGGTATCAATGAGCTGGCTCACGGTATCTACATCCTTCCAGCCCAGAATTTCAGTCACTTTCTTCTCTAAGTTCTTATAGGTGCCGAAGAACTCAGAGACCTCGGC
>JBCCAG010000625.1:0-2973 GCA_039814955.1 Cyanobacteria bacterium P01_A01_bin.135 | reverse complement strand
GTTCTGGGGACTGGGTGCGGATGATTGTCCTAGATGGCGTCGCCGAGCGAACGAAGGAGCTGGTGCCGGCGGGCGGCAGCGGTGATATCGCCGCTGATGTGGACTTCGATGTGGTCAGCAATCCCGAGTTTTTGCGGGAAGGCTCCGCCGTATACGATACCTTCAATCCGGATCGAATTGTTTTGGGGGGCAACAGCGATCGCGCCATTGCCATGATGAAGGACCTTTACGCTCCCATCGTTTCTCGCCAGTTTGCGGAAGACCAGTCCCTGCCGACGGTTCCCGTGGTGGTTACGGACCTCAACTCGGCGGAGATGGTAAAGTATGCGGCCAACACGTTCCTTGCAACTAAAATTAGCTTCATCAATGAAGTCGCCAATATCTGCGATCGCGTCGGCGCTGACGTGGTGCAAGTTGCCAAGGGAATCGGCCTAGACTCCCGCATTGGCAACAAGTTTCTGCAGGCAGGCATTGGTTGGGGGGGGTCCTGCTTCCCGAAGGATGTGGCAGCGCTAGTCCACACCGCCGACGACTATGGCTACGATGCTCAGCTGCTTAAAGCCGCAGTCGAGGTAAATCAACGCCAGCGCCTGATTGTGGTGGAAAAGCTGCAGCAGGCCCTCAAAATTCTCAAGGGCAAGACCGTTGGTCTATTGGGTCTGACCTTCAAGCCGGACACCGACGACATGCGCGATGCCCCTGCCCTGACCATGATTGAGCACCTCGCTCGCCTGGGCGCTAAGGTAAAAGCCTACGACCCCCTCGTTTCCCAAACCGGCATGCGCCACGGGCTCTCCAATGTCAGCGTGGAGACCGATATCCGGCTACTGGCGGAGGGCTGTGATGCCCTGGTTCTCGTCACCGACTGGAAGCAGTTTAAGGACACTAGCTTCAGAGATCTTGCCAGCGTCATGACGACGCCTATCATGATCGATGGCCGCAACTTCTTAGATAAGGCGGCTCTAGAAGAGGCTGGTTTTCAGTACATTGGCATCGGCCACTAAGACATAAACAAACGACGCTAGCTGGGGTTTCCCCCCCGTTGGCATCGTTTACCTGTGGCCAGCCACTTAACACCGGCTAGCTTAAGCAGTCAAAAGAGAACGCGATAGGATAAGAGGCAAGGCCGAATGGCTTGCCTCTTGAATCTTGTTTGCACTCACGTCTATGTCGCACCGCTTCCATCTCGGCCCTTGGCCAGATACCCGCGAGGCCGCGATCGCCCTGCAGCGTCAGCTTCAAGAGCGGGTGATTTTGCAGGACCAGATGGGGCAAGTGGTCCACGTCGCCGGAGTCGACGTAGGGTTTGAGTCCGGCGGTAGCATCACCCGGGCAGCGGTGGCTGTGCTCACATTTCCAGAGCTGGTTCTAGTCGACCGGGCGATCGCCCGCTGTCCGACTACGTTTCCCTACATTCCGGGGCTGCTCTCCTTTCGGGAGCTGCCTGCCGTTATCGATGCCCTCAATCGACTGACCATATTGCCCCAGCTACTGCTGTGTGATGGTCAAGGCTTAGCCCATCCCCGACGGTTGGGGATCGCCTGTCATCTGGGGCTCCTGACCGATATCCCCGCCATCGGCGTTGCCAAGTCGCGGCTGGTGGGCAACCACGATCCGGCCCCGGAGCCCAAAGGCGGCTGGACCCTGCTGACTCACCGCGAAGAGACCATCGGCGCTGTCCTGCGGACCCGTCAGGGGACCAAGCCCCTATTCATCTCCTCTGGCCACCGCATTAGTCTCGCCACCGCCATCGACTATGTGATGCGCTGCACCACCCGCTACCGCCTGCCAGAAACCACTCGCCACGCCCACAAGCTGGCTTCAGGGCCGCCGCTGGAGACCCTCCCGCCCCTGCAGAGCAGTCTTCCCGGCTTCTAGGGTTTTTCTGGCTTCTAGGTCTATCCACTCTCTCGCTTACCTACCCATGCAGCTCTACCAGGTTGATGCCTTCACCAATCGCCCGTTCGCCGGCAATCCCGCCGCTGTATGTCTCGTCCCGTCGCCTCAACCAGAGGCCTGGATGCAGCAGGTGGCCCAAGAGATGAACCTCTCAGAGACAGCCTTTGTGCAGCGGTTAGAGAATCTATCTCGCAGCGGGGCCCATCAATTTAATCTTCGGTGGTTTACTCCCACCACCGAAGTAGACTTGTGCGGCCACGCTACCTTAGCCAGCGCCCATGTTCTTTTATCTGAGGGCTACCTGCCTGAAGATGCTGCAATTGAATTTCAGACCCGCAGTGGCCCGCTAACAGCCCGTTCTACAGCAGCGGGGATCGAACTTAACTTTCCGGCTACCCCCGTGCCAGCGGCCTCCGCGCCGCCCGGGCTGCTGGACGCGCTGGGCATCACCGCCGCGCCAGAGTTTGTGGGAAAGAGCCGCTTTGACTACCTAATTGAGGTTGCCTCCGAGGCTCAGGTGCGGCAGATGCAGCCCAATTTTAGGGAGCTACGCCACCTGCCGGTGCGGGGCATCATCGTCACGAGCCGTGGGGAGAGCTCATCATCAGCCGGGGATGCCTATGACATGGTTTCTCGCTTTTTTGCGCCGGGGTCTGGTATTGACGAGGATCCCGTCACGGGCTCAGCCCACTGTGCCCTCGGGCCGTTTTGGCAGTCTCGCTTAGGCAAGGCAGAGCTGCTGGCCTACCAAGCCTCTCCTCGAGGCGGAGAGCTACGGCTCCTCTGTCAAGGCGATCGCGTCCTGCTGCGGGGCAGAGCTGTGACAGTGCTGAAAGGAGAGCTATCGGCGGCGGACGGAGAATTACCATAGCCCTATGGCTGTCTTTGCCTACCAGTACTGCCCGTCCTCAGAATCCCAGCAGGCTATCCTCTGGCCGCAGCCGGTGGACCGGGTTTACCAAGATATCGGCGGGCGATCGCAGCTTGCGGCCCTCTATGCCGACTGCTGCCGCGATCCCCAAGCGGTCGGGGCGGTAATCGTGCCGCGCTTTGCGGATTTGGGGGATTCTTTGG
>JBCCAG010000611.1:0-3061 GCA_039814955.1 Cyanobacteria bacterium P01_A01_bin.135 | reverse complement strand
GAGTAGCCGTTGTGCTTAGCGCGCCTGTTTTTAATCTTGGTTCAAACTTGACATAGTCAACGCCGTGAAGCTGAAGACCAAAATACTTGCGAGCTACGGCGTAGGCCTCACCCTAATTGTCTTAGTTGGGCTGTGGGGACTGGTGAACCTGTGGCGGTTGGGTCGCGCTAGCGATGCCATCCTAACGGAAAACTACCGCAGCATCCGCGCCGCTGAGGGGATGCTGGATTCCCTGGAGCGGCAGGACAGCGCCACGCTGCTGCTGCTGCTTGAAGATGAACAAGAGGGGCTGCGGGTATTCCAGGACAACGAGATCGAGTTTTTGCAGTGGTTGGCCCGGGCCAAGGACAATGTCACCATTGCCGGTGAGGCGGAGCTGCTAGAAGCTCTAGAGACTCGCTACCGCGACTATCTGCTGGATGTGACCCAGCTGCAAGGACAGCTTGATGCAGCCGCTCCCCCCTTTGGCTTTTACCAAGCCGAAGTGCAGCCGGAATTTCAGGCAGTGCGTCAGGCCTCTGTAGATCTGCGCAACCTCAACCAGCAGACGATGGAAGCGGCCTCTGAGGCAGCCCAGCTCACTTCCCAGCGGGCGATCGCCTCCATGGTGGCTGCCGGTGGCTCGGCGGCGTTGCTGGGACTGGCCCTTAGCCTGGTGTTGGCTAAGGCGCTCACCCGCCCGGTGGAGCAGATGGCCCAGGCCACCGAGCAGCTCACCCACGGCGACTACGACGTGACGCTGGACGTTAAGTCCCGCGATGAGCTGGGTCAACTGGCCCAAAATTTTACGGTGATGAGCCGCAAGCTGAAGGCCTTTCACGAGCTGAACGTGGGCAAGCTGGTGGCCGAGAAGCGCCGCAATGAGGCGATTATCCATAGCCTCACCGACGGCCTGGTCCTGGTGGATGGCGAATTTCACATTTTGGCCATCAACCCCACCGCGGCCCGGCTATTCAAAACCCTACCCAGTGCGGCGGTGGGGCACCACTGCCTGGAGGTGATGGACAACCGCAAGCTCTACGAGCAGATTCAGGCGATCGCCACTGAGGCCGCTACCCCAGACGATGAAGAAGAGCCCGACTGCGACAACCTGCTCACCGTGGAAGGGGACCCGCCCCAGTACTACCGCTACGACATTACCCCCGTGAAAACCGAGCGGGGCAAACTGCTGGGGGTGGTGCTGCTGCTGCAGAACATCACTACGCTCAAAGAGATGGACCAGCTCAAGAGCCAGTTTGTCGCCACTGCCTCCCACGAGCTGCGCACCCCGCTCACGGGCATGGCCATGAGCATCAACCTGCTGATGGAGTCGGCCCAGCAGAAACTCTCCGAACCCGAGCAGGAGCTGCTGTCGGTGGCCCAGGAGGATATCGAGCGGCTGCAGGGGCTGGTGAACGACCTGCTGGACTTGTCCAAAATCGAGTCGGGCCGCATCGAGATGGAGCGCATCCCGACTGAGCCCGTCTGGCTAGCGGAAAAAGTGGCCTCGATGCTGAGCGTTCAGGCCCAAGACGCGGATCTAGATCTACAGGTGCAGGTCTCCCCCGATCTGCCCCAGGTGCTGGCGGACCCCAATAAGATTGTCTGGGTGCTCACGAATCTGGTGGCTAATGCCCTGCGCTACGCCGACACCACCATCAGCATCAGTGCTGAAGCACAGGGTCGCCAGATGCAGTGGGCCGTCACCGACGATGGCCCCGGCATCGTCGTGGCTCACCAGGCCAAGATCTTTGACAAGTTTGTGCAGGTGGAGACCGCCCAGGACGCTGGGGGCAGCGGCTTGGGATTGGCCATTTGCAAAGAGGTGGTCCGTGCCCATGGGGGCAACATCTGGCTAGAGTCGACGCCCGGTGAGGGCTGTACGTTTTTGTTTACGTTACCTGTTGAATCATCACAACCTGAATCACATCAGATTTCGCAATCTGCATCAACTGGAGCCATTCATGCCTAACGAACGCATTCTTGTGGTCGATGACCAAAAAAATATCCGCTTTACGGTGGCCCAAGCCCTAGACCCCTTGGGCTATGACGTGCGCGCCGCCGTCAATGGTGACGACGCCTTTCGCCAGCTTGAAGGGGGGGACCCAGTGGACCTGCTGCTGCTGGACCTAAAGATGCCCGGTATGAGCGGCATGGAAGTGCTGGCAAAAGCAGTGGAACAGTACCCCCAGATCAAAACCATCATCATCTCGGCCCACGGCAGCGTCGACAATGCGGTGGAGGCTATGAAGTTGGGGGCGCGGGACTTTTTGCAGAAGCCGTTTACACCCCAGGAGCTGCGCCAGGCCGTGCAAGATGTGTTGGAGACGGAAGCCGAGGCGGAAGCGGAGGACTTTGACAGCCTGCTGAAGGCCGCCCAGACCCGCGCCCGGGAGCGGCAGTTTGACGAAGCCGTGACCCTAGTAAAGCGGGCCATCAGCCTAAACCCCCAGCGCCCCGAGGCCATGAACCTGCTGGGGGAGCTGCAGGAAACGATGGGCGATAAGCAGGAAGCCGTCAATACCTACCGCACCGCTTGGTCCTTGGACCCCACCTATGAGCGCGCCAGAACCAATCTAGACCGGGCTGGCGGCGGCTCGATTCAAGGCTAAGCGTAACTTAAAGATTTTTACGAAAGGGGAAATATGTCGGATTACATTGTCGTCGTCGGCTGCGGGCGCTTAGGCTCTCTGCTCGCCAGCCGCTTAAGCGGGGAAGGGAATAGCGTGGTGGTGATCGATCGTAGCGAGAGCACGTTCGGTGATCTCTCCGGCGAGTTCAGCGGTTTTCAAATTGAAGGGGATGCCACTGAGCTCGCTACCCTGGAGGCGGCTAAAGTTGGCCAGGCCAACTGCCTGCTGGCAGTCACCAACAAGGACAATATCAACATCATGGTGGCGCAAATCGCCAAGGCGATGTTTGATGTGCCCACGGTGCTGGCTCGCGTCTTTGACCCCAAGCGAGAAGAGCTGTACGGCGAATTTGGTATCCAAACCATCAGCCCCAACCAACTCTCGGCGGACTGCTTTTTCCAAACCCTCAAAGGTGAGGAGGGTAAATAGATGCGCGTTATTCTCATCGG